>NZ_JACVVG010000015.1:0-117791 GCF_016647875.1 Pseudomonas sp. S36
GCGTTGCGGCGCATCGCGAGCTTCGCTCGCTCCTACAGGGGGGTAGAAGCGAGCGATATATCGTTGCTTACGACGATAAGTACGAAGACCGGGTCAACCCAAGGCGCAACGCATCCAGGTACTGGGTACGTTCGCGTGCGGTGATCTTGGCGCTGGCCACCTTGTCGCGGTAATGGGTCATCAGCTCCTCCGGCGACAGGTGCACATAGCGCAGCATGTCCTCGATGGTGTCGTGAGTCTCGATACCGGCGTGGTAAACGCTGCCATCAGCGTTCTGGTAGATGTTCACCGAGTCGGTATCACCGAACAGGTTGTGCATATCGCCCAGGATCTCCTGGTACGCGCCCACCAGGAACACACCCAGCAGGTAGTCCTCGCCCTCGTTCAAGGCATGCACCGGCATGCTGGTCTCGATGCTCTGCTCATCCACGTACTGGTTGATCTTGCCGTCGGAATCGCAGGTCAGGTCCTGCAGCACAGCGCGGCGCAGGGGCTCTTCGTCCAGGCGGTGCAGCGGGATGATCGGCAGCACCTGGCCAATGGCCCAGGTGTCGGGCAGGCTCTGGAACACCGAGAAGTTGCAGATGTACTTGTCGGCAAGCTTGTCATTCAATTCGTCCAGCACCTGGCGGTGGGAGCGCTGGCGAGCCTTCAGCGAGTTGTGCAGGCGGCGGCACACGGCAAAGTAGCACTGTTCGGCCAGGGCCTTCTCGGCCAGGGTCAGCTTGCCGTCGGCATACTGCGCCGCCACGTCACCCATGTAGTGGGTGGCGCGCCAGTAGGTCTCGGTCACCATCTCGATGTCGGTAGGGCCCAGCAGGTCAACCAGCCACTGCACGGTCTCGGGCAGGGCTGCCTTGTTCTCGATGGTCGGCACCTGGTCGTTGTGTTTCTCGACGTCGGTCACCTGGATCACCAGCATGGCATGGTGCGCGGTCAGCGAGCGGCCACTCTCGGAGAAGATGTGCGGGTGCGGCAGGCCCTGCGCGTCGCAGAATTCCTTGAGCATGCCCACCACCACGCCGGCGTAGTCGTCCATGTCGTAGTTGATCGAGCTGGCATTGCGCGAGTGGGTGCCGTCGTAGTCAACGCCCAGGCCACCGCCCACGTCGATATGGTCCACCGGCAGGCCCAGGGCACGCAGTTCGCCGTAATAGCGGATGGCTTCCTTGAACCCATGCTGGTAGTCGGCCAGGTTGGCGATCTGCGAGCCCATGTGGAAGTGCAGCAGGCGGATACCCTGGTCCAGCCCGGCATCACGGAAACGCTGTACCACCGAAATCAGCTGCGCGGCCGACAACCCGAACTTGGACTTCTCGCCACCGGTGTCGGCCCATTTGCTCGAGGCCAGCGACGACAGGCGCACCCGCAGGCCCACCTGCGGCTTGACCTTGAGCTCGGCGGCCTCGTCGATCACCAACGCCACTTCCGACTCTTTCTCGATGACGATGAACACGTTGTGGCCCAGCTTCTGGCCCATCAGCGCCAGGCGGATGAACTCACGGTCCTTGTAGCCGTTGCAGACAATGGTGCCGCCCTTGGGCGCCAGTGCCAACACTGCCAGCAGCTCAGGCTTGGAGCCGGCTTCCAGGCCGATGGACACGTTCTGCGTGGCGATGATGTTTTCCACCACCGCTTCCTGCTGGTTGACCTTGATCGGGTACAGCGCGGTGTACTGGCTCTGGTATTCCAGGCGCGCAATGTTGGCATCGAAGGCACCGGTCAGCTGGCGCACGCGGTCCTGCAGAATGCCAGGGAAGCGCACCAGCAACGGCAGCGACAGCCCACTCTGACGCAGCTCGTCCACCTGCTCGAACAGGTCGATCGGGGCACTGTCCGGCCCATTGGGGCGCACTTCGACGCGCCCGGCATCATTGATGGCGAAGTAACCAGCGCCCCAATGGCGGATGCCATACACACTGCGGCTGTCGGCCACGGTCCATTGGCTACCATCGTCTTTGCGTGTGCGTCGTACGGACATTCAAGTCCCCTATAAGTAAGTCGAAAACACGGCCCTGCCAGCTGGCGGGCGCAGTGTAAAAGCCAAAAGTGACGGTTCGTCTGTTGCCTGGGTAGACCCTGGTCACAGCAACGAGTTTAGAAAGCACCGGGCAAAAAGACTCAGCCGCCGGACTTCTTCGCCTTGAAACCCTGCTTGATGAGCTCGGCAACCAACAGCTCTACATGGTCGCCCTGAATTTCGATAACCCCGTCCTTCAACGCACCACCGGTACCACAGCGGCGCTTGAGGGTGGTGGCCAGCTCCTTGAGCTGATCCAGCGGCAGCAGCACCCCGGTGACGGTGGTCACGGTCTTGCCGCCGCGGCCTTTGCTTTCGCGGCGCACGCGGGCAATGCCATCCCCTTCGGGGATAGCCTGCTGCTTGCAGGTGCAGGCATCCAACGGCTGGCCACAGTCGGGGCAATGCCGACCGGCATCGGTGGAGTAAACGAGACCGCCAAGGGCGGAAAAGGAAGAAGCTTTCTTGGCCACTTTTGTTCCTCTGCGCTGAGGACAAAAACTGGTCGAGCCTGGGACAAGGCCGACCGCAAAGCCCCACTCTGGCAGGGGCAGCGCTACTGCCGCAAGGTGTTGCGGCAGCCTGAAAAGGGCGCGCAGTGTAACGATAAATCTGGCTATTGTGTAGGCGCGCCGTGATCGCGAGCGAAGTATTTGCACAGGAGCAGGGTCATTGGCCAGCCCCACTTCCTGAGCAACAAGCAAGTACTCAAAGGCTGGCTTTATACCGCTGCAACGCCGCCAACGAATCCGGGCAATAAGGTTCGCTCAGGCTCTGCACCTCAGCCTGCTCCAAGCCCATGAACCGCGCCTCCATCACCTCTTCCGGCTGCAAGCGCAACGGCGCATCGGACACCGCCGAATAAACTGCACACCACAAGCGGTTGCCAGGCTGGTCAAAGTAGAACCGCTCATGAAAGCGCAGTTCAACGCCCTCCACCCCCAGTTCCTCAGCCAGCTCCCTGGCCGCAGACTCGGCATAGCCCTCGCCCGCTGCGACCATACCCCCTGCCGCGACGTCCCAATAACCTGGGTACAGCGCCTTGCTCAAGGTGCGCCTGTGCACGCACAGCTCACCGGCGGTATTGAACAGCAGGATGAAGGTGCAGCGGCCGATCAGGCCGCGTTCGCGTAACTGCGCCCGGGGCAAAGCCCCCTGCACCTGGTCGGCTTCATCCACCCAGGTCACCAGCTCGCGGTCTGAAGCCGCCCGGTGGGCGGCCTCGCGGGCAGTGATGCTCACCTTAGCCCTGCGACAGCAACTGGCGCAGGTCGATGACGGCAGCGTTGGCGCGGGAGATGTAGTTGGCCATGACCAGCGAGTGGTTGGCCCACATGCCAAAGCCGCTGCCATTGAGCACCATCGGGCTCCACAGCGGTTCCTGCGAGGCTTCCAGTTCACGAATGATCTGGCGCACGCTCACCGTGGCATTCTTCTTCGCCAGCACGTCGGCGAAGTCCACCTCGATGGCGCGCAGCAGGTGCGACAGTGCCCAGGCCTGACCACGGGCCTCGTAGAACACGTTGTCAATCTGCAGCCAAGGGGTTTCCACCACTTCCTCGTCCACCTGCGGCGCCTGGCCAGCCACCACCGAGTCGGTCTTGGACGTGGTGTTGAGCTTGACCCGGCCGACGCTGGCCGACAGGCGCTGGGACAGCGAACCCAGGCGGGTGGCGACATCGCCCAGCCAGTTGTTCAGGTTGTCGGCGCGGGTGTAGAAGATTGCACCTTTGTCACCCGAGGCCAGGCGTGCCTGGTAGCGCGACAGCGACTTGATACCTTCCTCGAACTCCGACTCGCTGGAAGGCAGAATCCAGCTCTTGTTGTCGAAGTTGAAGCGTGGCTCGGCCTTGGCCAGGTCGGCGTCTTCGGTGGACTGCGACTGCGAACGGGCGAAGTCCTTGCGCAGGGCCCGGGACAGGTCACGCACCTGGACCAGTACGCCGTATTCCCAGCTCGGCATGTTGTCCATCCACAGCCCTGGTGGGAAGCGGTCGTTGGAAATGTAACCGCCCGGTTTGTCCAGCAACGTGCCGGCCACGGTCTTGAGGGTTTCGATGGTGGTGTAACCCACGACCATCTGCTGGGCGTTACGTTGAGCGGCCGCTTGCGCGTTCTGCTGGACCGGGAACAGGTCCGGCTCCTGGCTCCAGTACCAGCCAAGGCCAATGCAGACCAACAGGTACAACCCGACCAGGGTCAGCAGCGCACGGCTCCACAACCCGCCAAAGTAGCTACGGGCGGCAGCGCCGCGGCTGTCGGCACGCTCACGGGGCTCGGCTTTCGCCTCGCGGTTTTTCCAGTCCAGCATGGCTTTGTCCTTAATCAGTCACGACGGTTCAGGGGCTTGGACCACAGGCCTACGCCAGGGTGCCACGGCAAGCCCGCCTTGCTGCACTATAAAGCAGACACTGCCTTACGCATAAACGACTCATCAGTCATGAACTGAATAGTGATCCTGGTCATTTTGTTGACATGTGACACTCACCCTGCAATGAAGAGGTGCTAGCATAGAGCCATCACTGCCCCTGCATACCACAACCTACAAAGTAGCCAGGACATGAGCCAAGCAGTCGAGCCGAGCCCGCAGCGCCCCGCCCAGCAGCTCACGCGTAGCGGCCTGCGCAAGGATGACCCGCTCGACCAGGTACTACTCGCGCCTGTGCGCAGGCCGGTCTACATCCTGCTGCAGGACCACGAGCGTGCCGAGCGCCTCGCGCAACAACTGGAATTCTTCGGCCTTGGCGTACAGGCGTTGCCAACGGCTGATGCGTTTCGTGCCTCCTTCAGTGAATGCCCGCCGTCGGCGGTGATCATGGATGTCGATTTCAGTGGCGCCGGCCAAGGCCTGGCACTGGCTGCCGAGATCCAGGCCAGCCTGGTAAAACCCGTGCCGTTGCTGTTCTTCAGCCACCACGAAACCGACACCCCTACCCGCCTGGCTGCGGTCAGGGCAGGTGGCCAGGACTTTCTCACCGGCACCCTGGAGGCCTCCAGCCTGCTGGAGAAGGTCGAACGCTTGACCGACGCCGCCCCCTACGACCCACTGCGGGTGCTGATCATCGATGACTCGCGCACCCAGGCCTTGTACACCGAACGGGTACTGGCTGGGGCGGGCATGGTTACCCGCAGCCTGAGCGACCCGATTCGCACCATGGCCGAACTGGCCGACTTTCAGCCCGACCTGATCATCCTGGATATGTACATGCCCGCCTGCACGGGCCCGGAGCTGGCCAAGGTCATCCGTCACAACGACCGTTACGTCAGCGTGCCGATCATCTACCTGTCGGCCGAAGACGACCTGGACAAGCAGCTCGATGCCATGAGTGAAGGCGGCGACGATTTCCTGACCAAACCGTTTCGCTCACGCCACCTGATCACCACCGTGCGCAACCGCGCCGCCCGCGCCAGGCACCTGAAGGCACGCATGGTGCGCGACAGCCTGACGGGCCTGTACAACCACACACACATCCTGCAACTGCTCGAAGACTGCAGCTTCCGGGCGCGGCGTGAGTGCCAGCCGCTCAGCTTTGCCATGCTCGACATCGACCATTTCAAGAAGATCAACGACCGCCACGGCCACCCCATGGGTGACCGAGTGATCAAGAGCCTGGCGCTGTTCCTCAAGCAGCGGCTACGCAAGTCCGATTTCATTGGCCGTTACGGCGGTGAGGAATTCGCCATCGTCATGCCCAATACCGCCCTGGACGCGGCGCACAAGGTGCTGGACGAGATCCGCCGGCGCTTTGCCGACATCCTGTACCCGGCCCAACCCCGGGACCTGCAGTGCACCTTCAGTGCAGGTGTGGTGCAACTGGATGACGGGCTGGACGCACTGACCATGGCCAGTGCCGCCGATGAAGCCCTGTACCGGGCCAAGCATGCGGGCCGTAACTGCGTGGTACGCGTAGAGCCTTGAAACGGGACCTACGCAAATAGCGGCACTTTGCCACTTTTTTTGACGCCAGGCCTTTGTCGTCATCACCACGTCATAAAATCGCAATAACTTCAGGCGCCTATCTCCCCCCTGCGCAGGAAGTGTGCGGCTATGCGCCTGAAGTGGCTGACCAATTTCAACACGCTGTTGCTGGTGACCGTGTGCATTGCGCTGGCGGCCACGTTGTGGTGGTCGCAGCGGGCGCTGGAACGCCCTTACCAGATGATGGAGCGCTACCTGGGCCTGTCCCAGCAGTTCCAGAACCAGGCGGCGCGCAATATCCAGGCCTACCTGGGCAGCGGCGATGCCCTGCGCCACGCTGCCGCGCTGGAAGCCACCCAACAGTTACAGGCGGGCCTGGCCGAATGGCCGGGCGAACTCGCCGATAAACTCCGGCCTAGCCTGGATGGGCTGCAGGCCTTCACCGCCGGCGATCTGCTGGCGGCAGGCAAGCTGGCAGGCGACCCGCAAGCCCTGCTGTTGCAGGCCGAGCGTGAACTGGGCGCCAACCTTGAGCAACTGGCCGGCTATGCCCGGGACAGCAACAGCCCTGACGCCAACCGTTATCAGGTGCCGTTGCTGGATGCCGCCGTGCACCTGGGCCGGCTGTCGCTTGCACGGGACAAGCTGGTCAGCAGTGGCCGACCGGAGCTTGCCGATGAAGTGGAGCGTGAACTGCAACTGATACGCGCCCAGGCCCAGGTCATCGACGGCCTGCCGCTGCTAGGGGTGACCCGCGCCGCCGAGTCCGGGGCGGACGATTTTGCCGCCATGATGGGCCTGCAAACCCAGGCCAGCGAGCAGCAGGAAGATGTGGCCGTGCCCCTCAAGCGCGAACTGCAGAGCCTGGTGAGCCGCTACCCTGCCGAGCTGCAACGCACCCGCGCCCAGATCGAGCGGCGCGCCGCATTGGCGACCAGCACCGGCCAGCGTCTGGATGCGGTGCAACAGGCCATTGCCGCCCTGGAACCAGAAGTCCGCAACCTGCATGGCAAGATTGCAGCTGAAGTACGCATCATCCAGGGCCTGATGATCGGCTTGATCTTGTTGATCGCCTTGTTGATCGACACGCTGCAACGGCGCCTTGCGCGCACCCTCACCAGCTTGGCCCCGGCCCTGTCGCGCTGGGCCGAAGGCGACTTCGCCCAGGCCATCGCCCTGGGCAAGACCAACCGCGAACTGCACGATATTCAGGAATCGCTCAACCGCCTGCGCCAGTACCTGGTCGAGCTGGTGGGCACCATCCGCCACAATGCCGAACAGGTAGCCGGCAGCAGCCATGCCCTGGCAGGCATGAGCGCCGCCCTGCACGACGGCGCCCAGCGCCAGGCCGGCGACACCGGCCAGATCCGCGACGCCCTGGGCGAGCTGGAGGCGACCATCCAGCAGGTGGCCGGCGATGCCAGCGCCGCCGCCCATGCCAGCCGTGATGCCGGGCGTGCGGTGGAACAGGGTCAGACGGTGATTGGCCAGAGCCTGACAGGGCTGCGCACGCTGGTCGACGAGGTGCAGGGCAACGCCCGCATGATCGAGCAGTTGGCCGAGGAGTCTGCCACCATTGGCGGGGTGCTTACGGTCATCCGCTCGATCGCCGAGCAGACCAACCTGCTGGCCCTGAACGCTGCCATCGAGGCGGCCCGCGCTGGCGAAATGGGCCGCGGCTTTGCAGTAGTGGCCGATGAGGTGCGCTCCCTGGCCCAGCGCACCACGGGTGCCACCGGCGAAATCCAGACGCTGATCGACCGGCTGCAGCAGGCGGCCAGAAGCGCCGTGACCGGCATGCGCACCCAGCTTGAGCACGCCGAGGCGACCGCCAGCCAGGCGCAGACGGCGGACGGCGCGCTGGATGAAATCGTCTGCGCCATCCGCACCATCTCCGATACCGCCGTGCGCATCGCCGACGTCACCGCCCAGCAGAGCGGCGCCGTGAGCGAAATTCGTGACCACAGCGAACGTATCCATGAACTGGGCGGCGACAACCTGCAGCGCATAGGCGAAGGCCGCGAGCAAGGCGAACAGTTGCTGAGCCTGGGTAGCGAGCTGAACCGGGCGGTGCGCGCGTTCAGGGTGTGAGCCAGTGCCCATGGGGGACATCACACGGGCGCTCCGCTATCATGCGCGGCACGTTCCACCTCGCGAGTCCGCCATGCGCCGCCTGTTTTTCCTGTTGTTCCTGCTGCTGGCCAGCCCGGTGTTCGCCACCGGCCTGCTTTACAACCGCCCCAGCGCCACCCTTGGCGCCGCCTCGCTGTCCAACAATGCCGACTTCCTGCCGGTGCACGAGGCCTTCAAGCTCAGCCTGGTACAGGCCGATGCGCACAGCATCAAGCTGCGCTTTGTGGCCACCGATGGCTACTACCTGTACCGCCACCGGTTCCAGTTCCATACCGAGCCGGCAGATATCGCCCTGGGCACGCCGAATATCCCGAAAGGCGAGCCCAAGCATGATGAGTTTTTCGGCGACGTCGAGGTGTATCACGGGGTGCTCGACATCGAACTGCCGCGTACAGACTCCCGTGCATTCACGTTGCAGGTGGGTTACCAGGGCTGCGCCGACAAGGGCCTGTGCTACCCGCCGGAAACCGAACGCATCAGTATCGACGGCCAAGGCGCCAGCACCGCACTGGCTAGCCCTTCTGCCCCTGGCAGCGAGCAGGGCTGGACGTGGAAGTCACTGCTGCTGTTCTTTCTCGCCGGCCTGGGCCTGACCTTTACCCCTTGTGTGCTGCCGATGCTGCCGATTCTGTCCGGGGTGGTGCTGCGCGGCCAGGTAGGCGGGTTGCGCGGCCTGGCGTTGTCGCTGGCGTATGTATTGCCGATGGCCGCAAGCTTTGCCGCCCTGGGCGCGCTGATGGGCCTGTTTGGCGCAGGCCTCAACCTGCAGGCCCGCTTGCAGTCGGCCTGGGTGCTGGTGCCCTTCGCGCTGTTCTTCGTGGTGTTCGCCCTGGCCATGTTCGGCTTGTTCGAACTGAAACTGCCACAGTCGCTGAGCAGCCGCCTGGACAGTGTGGCCAGCCGCACCAAAGGCGGCTCGCTGCTGGGCGCGGCAGCGCTGGGGGTGCTGTCGAGCCTGCTGGTTTCACCCTGCGTTTCGGCCCCCTTGGCCGGTGCCCTGCTCTACATCAGCGCCAGTGGCGACGCCCTGGGCGGCGCCCTCAAGTTGTTTGCCCTGGGCCTGGGCATGGGCGCCCCGCTGCTGCTGATCGCCACCGGTGGTGCCGCCTGGCTGCCGAAAGGCGGAGCCTGGATGAACACGGTGAAAAATGCCATTGGCGTGCTGTTGCTGGGGCTGGCTGTCGGCCTGCTCAGCCGCGTGCTGCCCGGCCCGCTGACGTTGTTGCTGGTGGGCCTGCTGAGCGCCGGTGTGGCGCTGTTTCTCGGCGCCCTTGAGTTCGTGGTCAAGTCGCCACGCCAGCGCCTGGCACAGTTGCTGGGCCTGGCGTTGCTGGTGTACGCCCTGGCGTGCTGGTACGGCGCGCTCAGTGGCCAGGGCGATCCGCTGCGGCCATTGCCGCCCGCCGTTCAGGCGGGTGTCGGCACCCCTTCGGCACCGGCCGACGCCTGGCAAACCCTAACCGCCCCCGCCGCCCTGGACGCAGCGCTGGCGCAGGCCAAGGCGGCTGGCCAACCGGTGCTACTGGACTGGTATGCCGACTGGTGCATCAGTTGCAAGGTGATCGAGCACGAGGTGCTGAATGCCGCACAGGTGCGCCCGCAGTTGGCTGGGTTCAAGCTGCTGCGCTTCGATATCACCCAAAGTGATGCCGCCCAACGCGGCCTGCTGGACCGGTACGGGCTGTTCGGCCCACCTGCAATCCTGTTTTTTGGCGGTAATGGCAGCGAAATTACCGCTGATCGGGTCATTGGTGAAGTAAACGCCGATCAATTTGCCGCTATTCTTCAGCGCGTACGCGCTACTGCAGGGCTTTGAGGCGCCCGTATGCCGGGCGCAAACCTGCGCTGAGTGACCGGATCCAAACATCCGGTCACATACTTCGCGCGAACCTCGGGCATCGTGCTGGCTATTTCGGGGAACTGGACACTTGGTACCCCTTTACGGCACACTCGCCGCGCTGTGTCGAATTGCCCTACAAATCCAAGGAATCCGCAGATGGCAACGCTACTGGTGCTTCACGGCCCCAACCTGAACCTGCTCGGTACCCGCGAGCCTGGCCACTACGGCGCCGTGACCCTGGCCCAGATCAACCAGGACCTGGAGCAACGCGCCCGTGCAGCGGGCCACCATTTGCAGTATTTGCAGAGCAATGCCGAATACGAACTGATCGAGCGCATTCACGCGGCGCGCAATGAGGGTGTGGACTTCATCCTGATCAATCCGGCGGCGTTCACCCATACAAGTGTCGCATTACGTGACGCGTTGCTTGCGGTGAGCATCCCATTCATCGAAGTGCACCTGTCCAACGTGCACAAACGCGAACCGTTCCGCCATCACTCCTACTTTTCCGACGTTGCAGTGGGTGTGATCTGCGGCCTGGGCGCCAGCGGTTATCGGCTGGCCCTGGAGTCTGCGCTGGAACAACTGGCTGCCAACGCACAGCCCAAATAATGAAAACCCTGGCCTCGGTGGCCAGGGTCGAGAGAAACGTGTCGACACGTTTTTACCTTTCGCCCCCTGACCGAACCTTTGGGAGTTGATGATTAATGGATATCCGTAAAGTCAAGAAACTGATCGAGCTGCTGGAAGAGTCTGGCATCGACGAGCTGGAGATCAAGGAAGGCGAAGAGTCTGTCCGTATCAGCCGTCACAGCAAGACCCCGGCCGCCCAGCAGTTCTACGCACCTGCGCCAATGGCCGCTGCCCCAGTAGCCGCCCCGGCAGCGGCCGCGGCCCCGGTTGCTGAAGCCGCTGCTGCTGCCCCTGCCCTGAAAGGCACCGTGGTCCGCTCGCCAATGGTCGGCACCTTCTACCGCAAGCCTTCGCCGACCTCGCCGAACTTCGCTGAAGTTGGCCAGACCGTGAAAAAAGGCGACACCCTGTGCATCGTCGAAGCCATGAAGATGATGAACCACATCGAAGCCGAAATCGGCGGTGTGATCGACGCCATCCTGGTAGAAGACGGCCAGCCGGTTGAGTTCGACCAGCCGCTGTTCACCGTCGTTTGAATCGCGGAGAGCCAACGATGTCTGGGAAGCTCGAAAAAGTCCTGATCGCCAACCGTGGGGAAATTGCCCTGCGGATCCTGCGTGCCTGCAAAGAGCTGGGCATCAAGACCGTCGCGGTGCACTCCACCGCCGACCGTGAACTGATGCACCTGGGCCTGGCAGACGAGTCGGTCTGCATCGGCCCTGCATCGTCCAAGGATTCCTACCTGCATATTCCGGCAATCATCGCGGCCGCCGAAGTCACCGGCGCCACGGCGATCCACCCGGGCTACGGCTTCCTGGCGGAAAACGCCGACTTCGCCGAACAGGTGGAAAAATCCGGGTTCGCCTTCATCGGCCCCAAAGCTGACACCATTCGCCTGATGGGCGACAAGGTTTCGGCCAAGGACGCCATGATCAGGACCGGCGTACCTACCGTGCCGGGCTCCGATGGCCCGCTGCCGGAAGACGAAGACATGGCCCTGGCCATTGCCCGTGAAGTCGGCTACCCGGTGATCATCAAGGCTGCTGGTGGCGGTGGTGGTCGCGGCATGCGCGTGGTGCACAAGGAAGAGGACCTGATTGCCTCGGCCAAGCTCACCCGTACCGAAGCCGGTGCTGCCTTCGGCAACCCGATGGTGTACCTGGAGAAGTTCCTGACCAACCCGCGCCACGTTGAAGTGCAGGTGCTGTCGGACGGCCAGGGCAACGCCATCCACCTGGGCGACCGTGACTGCTCGCTGCAGCGCCGTCACCAGAAGGTACTGGAAGAAGCGCCGGCCCCGGGCATCGACGAGAAAGCCCGCCAGGAAGTGTTCAAGCGCTGCGTGGACGCGTGCATCGAGATCGGCTACCGCGGTGCGGGTACTTTCGAGTTCCTGTACGAAGACGGTCGCTTCTACTTCATCGAGATGAACACCCGCGTACAGGTTGAGCACCCGGTTTCGGAAATGGTCACCGGTGTCGACATCGTCAAGGAGATGCTGAGCATCGCCGCTGGCAACAAGCTGTCGTTCCGCCAGGAAGATATCGTGGTCCACGGCCATTCGCTGGAATGCCGGATCAACGCCGAAGACCCGAAGAAGTTCATCCCGAGCCCAGGCACGGTGAAGCACTTCCACGCACCCGGCGGCAACGGCGTACGTGTTGATTCGCACCTGTACAGCGGCTACTCGGTACCGCCGAACTACGACTCGCTGATCGGCAAGCTGATCACCTGGGGCAAGGACCGCGACGAGGCCATGGCCCGTATGCGCAATGCCCTGGACGAAATCGTCGTCGATGGCATCAAGACCAACATCCCGCTGCACCGCGACCTGGTGCGTGATGAAGGCTTCTGCAACGGCGGCGTCAACATTCACTACCTCGAGCACAAACTGGCCAACCAGGATTGATCGTGTAGTGTGATGTTCAACAACCCCGGCCCTGGTGCCGGGGTTTTTTATGGCCCCTTCCGGGCCTGTGCTCACCCCTTCATCCGCGGCATTTCGATGCGGTGTTCATGTACGCGCCGATACAGCGTCGCGCGCGATATGCCCAATGCCCGCGCCGCTTCAGCCGGCTTCCAGCGGTGACGTATCAAGGCATCGAGCAGCAACTGCCGGGCGGGGCACGATACCCCCGGGGCATCTGCAACAGGGGGGTCGTGTTGCAGCGCCTGGGGCAGGTCTTTCATCCGGATGTGCCCGCCTTCACTCACTGCGCAGGCGTAGCGCAGCACCTGGCGCAACTGCCGCAGGTTCCCAGGCCAGCGGTACACCAATAGCGCTTGCAGTGCATCATTGGCCAACACGGCGTCGGTACTGCAGCCGGCTGCTTCTTCACTCAGCATCTGGTGGATCAACCCCAGCAGGTCCTCACGCTCACGCAGCGGCGGCAGCGCGAAGCTGGCGTTGGCCAGGCGGAAATAGAGGTCCTCCCGGAACTGGCCCTGCTCCACCCTCGCCGCCAGATCCCGGTGGGTCGCGCAGATCACCTGAATGTCCACGTGCTCACGCCGCGCCGCACCCAAGGGCGCCACTTCGCCGTCTGCCAGCACACGTAACAGGCGGGTTTGCAGGGTGAGGGGCATGTCGCCGATTTCATCGAGGAACAACGTGCCGCCGTCGGCCTGCTGCAACAGCCCCTGCATCCCTTTGCTGGAAGCCCCGGTAAACGCCCCCGCCGCATACCCGAACAGTTCGCTCTCGATCAGGCTTTCCGGAATGGCCGCACAGTTGAGGGCCACGAACGGCCCTTCGTGGCGCCGGCTCAGGCGATGCAACTGGCGGGCGAACACTTCCTTGCCAGCCCCCGTCTCGCCCAGCACCAGTATTGCCAGGCCGCAGTCCTTGACCCGCGTGGCCAACTGCAGGTGCTGCTCGATACGCGCGTCCTGGCCTTGCTGCACGGCCCGCGCAGGCGTGCGGCGCTGGGGCGGGCTGACCCGGCCGTACAGCCCGGCAAGGCCTGGCAGGCGCTGGGCGCTGGAGGCACTGACACGCCGCAGTTGCTCAGGGGCGAACAGCTCGCCGATGTGCGCCGGCAAGCGCCCAAGCCTTTGCGCCAGGTGCTCTCGTGCCAGGCTGTTGAGCGCCTGCAGGCGCCCATCGGCGTCCCAGGCCAGCAGGTAGTCGGGCTGGCTTTCCACGTAGCCCGGGGTGCCATGGGCACGCATCACCCAGTGCCCCTGCGCGCTGTGCATGAATACCGCGTTCTCGATCTCGCGCGCGGTCTGCTCCACCAGTTGGCGAATCAGGTGCTGGCTGCGACGGTCATCCGGCGACTGCAGGGCCGATACATCCAGCACGCCCAGCAACTCGCCTTGCGGGTCAAACACCGGCGCCGCCGTGCACGTCAGGCCGATGAAGGCCGCACGAAAGTGGTCGCGCTTGTGCACCGTGACCGGGGCCCTGCTGGTCAGCACCGCGGCCACCCCGCAGGTGCCCTCCACGCCCTCCGACCAGCAGGTGCCCAGGTCGAGCCCGGCCTTGCGGCAGTCCTTGCGGATGGCTGACTCGACGCGGTAGTCGATGGTACGGCCCTGGGCATCGGTCAGCAGCACGCAGTAGTCGGCGCCGCGCACCCGTTCATGCAGGCGTGCCACCGCATCGCCGGCAATGCGCAAAAACAGCTCGGCACGCTCGCGGCATTCGTTCAGCAGGCTGGGTGAAAGCACCCGCGGCCCTTGTTGGGAGGCAGGGTCAAGGCGGTATAGCTCCATGGAGCGGCGCCATGAATCCAGGATCAGCGGTGGCACCGGCGCCTGGGGCAGGCGGTCGGCATTTTTCAGCACCCGGCTGACGCAGTCGACATGGGCTCGGGAGTTCGCGGCAAGCATTCAGGCCCTCCGGTTCTCGTTACAGCTTTTTATGGTTGTGCGGCCATTAAGCGCCCGCTGGCATGCCCCGACAAGCACGGGGTGATTATCGGCTGGCTTGAGACGCAGCGTCTCAACGTTTCACCGGCTGCAGCCGCGCGCCGGCACCGGGCGTCTCAGCCTGCCTGGCGAGCCTGATCGCGAAATGCATGCAGGGCCCCTCTGCAACGGGCCTTTCCGGCAGCCTGCACAAAGCTGGCACCGGCCTTGCTCCAGCCCAGGCAAGCACGTGCGATGGGCCTGCACGCTGTGAACCGTTGAGACACCCCGGAGAACAACAACATGTCCAATCAACTGAGCACCGAACAACTGCTGCATGCCTACGAGGTGATGCGCACCATCCGCGCGTTCGAAGAACGCCTGCATGTCGAATTCGCCACCGGCGAGATACCCGGCTTTGTCCACCTTTATGCCGGCGAGGAAGCCTCGGCCGCCGGCGTCATGGCGCACTTGCGCGACAGCGACTGCATCGCCTCCAACCACCGTGGCCATGGCCACTGCATCGCCAAGGGCGTGGATGTGTACGGCATGATGGCCGAGATCTACGGCAAGAAGACCGGTGTGTGCGGCGGCAAGGGCGGCTCGATGCACATCGCCGACCTGGGCAAAGGCATGCTCGGGGCCAACGGCATCGTCGGCGCAGGCGCACCGCTTGTGGCCGGCGCCGCGCTGGCGGCCAGGATCAAGGGCCGTGACGATGTGGCGGTGGTGTTTTTTGGCGACGGCGGCTCCAACGAGGGTGCAGTATTCGAGGCCATGAACATGGCCGCGATCATGAAGCTTCCCTGCATCTTCGTGGCCGAGAACAACGGCTATGCCGAAGCCACCGCCTCGAACTGGTCGGTGGCCTGCAAGCACATCGCCGACCGCGCAGCAGGCTTCGGCATGCCAGGGGTGACCATCGATGGCTTTGACTTCTTTGCCGTGCACGAAGCTGCCGGCGCCGCCGTCGAACGGGCCCGCAGTGGTCAGGGCCCCTCGCTGGTCGAGGTGAAGCTCACCCGCTACTACGGCCACTTCGAAGGCGACGCACAAACCTACCGTGCGCCCGACGAGGTAAAGAACCTGCGCGAGACCCGCGACTGCCTGATGCAATTTCGCGACAAGACCACCCGGGCCGGTTGGCTGAGCGCCGCACAACTTGACGCTATCGATGCGCGCATCGAAGACCTGATCGAGGACGCCGTGCAGCGCGCCAAGGCCGACCCCAAACCGCAACCTGCCGACCTGCTGACCGACGTCTACGTCGCCTACCCCTGAGCTGCCCATAACAAGAACGACAGGAGAATCACCATGGCAAGAAAGATCAGCTACCAGCAAGCCATCAACGAAGCCCTGGCCCAGGAAATGGGCCGCGACGAGAGCGTTTTCATCATTGGCGAAGACGTCGCCGGCGGTGCCGGCGCGCCGGGCGAGGATGACGCCTGGGGCGGCGTACTGGGGGTTACCAAAGGCCTGTACCACCAGTTCCCCGGGCGGGTGCTGGACGCGCCGTTGTCCGAGCTTGGCTATGTGGGGGCAGCGGTGGGCGCCGCGACCCAAGGTCTGCGCCCGGTCTGCGAGCTGATGTTCGTCGACTTCGCCGGCTGCTGCCTGGACCAGATACTCAACCAGGCCGCGAAGTTTCGCTACATGTTCGGTGGCAAGGCGGTCACGCCCCTGGTGATGCGCACCATGTACGGTGCCGGGCTGCGTGCCGCTGCCCAGCACTCGCAAATGCTCACCTCGCTGTGGACGCACATTCCCGGGCTGAAGGTGGTGTGCCCGTCTTCGCCCTACGACGCCAAGGGCCTGTTGATCCAGGCCATTCGCGACAACGACCCGGTGATCTTCTGCGAGCACAAGCTGCTGTACAGCCTGCAGGGCGAGGTGCCGGAAGAGGTGTACAGCGTACCGTTCGGCGAGGCCAACTACCTGCGCGACGGTGACGATGTGACCCTGGTGACCTACGGCCGCATGGTCCATGTGGCACTGGAAGCTGCCAACAACCTTGCCCGCCAGGGGATCGACTGCGAGGTACTGGACCTGCGCACCACCAGCCCGCTGGACGAGGACAGCATTCTGGAAAGCGTGGAAAAAACCGGGCGCCTGGTCGTCATCGACGAAGCCAACCCGCGTTGTTCCGTGGCCACCGACATCAGCGCGCTCGTTGCACAAAAGGCGTTTGCCACACTCAAGGGGCCGATCGAGATGGTGACCGCACCGCATACCCCCGTGCCGTTCTCCGATGCGCTGGAAGACCTGTACATCCCTGACGCAGCCAAGATCGAGGCCGCCGTACGCAAGGTGATCGACGCGAAAAGGAGCGCCGCATGAGCCAGATCCATACCCTGACCATGCCCAAGTGGGGCCTGTCGATGACCGAAGGCCGGGTGGACACCTGGCTCAAGCAGGAGGGTGACCCGATCAGCAAAGGCGATGAAGTGCTGGACGTGGAGACCGACAAGATCAGCAGCAGCGTCGAGGCGCCTTTCAGCGGCGTGCTGCGCCGCGTGGTGGCCAAACCCGATGAAACCCTGCCGGTGGGGGCGCTGCTGGCGGTGGTGGTCGAAGGCGAGGCTGACGAGGCCGCAATCGATGCCGTGGTACAGCGGTTCCAGGCCGAGTTCGTCGCAGAGGGCAACGCCGACCAGGCCCAGGGGGCCGCCCCGCAAAAGGCCGAGGTGGCCGGGCAACTGCTACGCTGGTTCGAGCTGGGCGAAGGGGGTACGCCGCTGGTGCTGGTGCACGGCTTTGGCGGCGACCTGAACAACTGGTTGTACAACCACCCCGCCCTGGCCGCCGAGCGCCGGGTGATCGCCCTCGACCTGCCGGGCCACGGCGAGTCGGCCAAGGCTCTGCAACGCGGCGACCTGGGTGAGCTGGCCGAAACCGTGTTGGCCTTGCTTGACCACCTGGGCATCACCAAGGCTCACCTGGCTGGCCACTCGATGGGCGGCGCAGTGTGCCTGAACATTGCGCGCATGGCCCCGCAGCGGGTGGCAAGCCTGAGCCTGATCGCCAGCGTGGGCCTGGGCGAGCATATCAATGGGCAGTACCTGCAAGGCTTCGTGGCTGCCGCCAACCGCAATGCCCTGAAACCGCAAATGGCTCAGCTGTTCGCCGACCCGGCGCTGGTGACCCGGCAGATGCTGGAGGACATGCTCAAGTTCAAGCGGCTGGAGGGCGTGGACGGTGCCTTGCGCCAGCTGGCTTCGGGCCTTGCCGAGGGCGATACCCAGCGCCACGACCTGCGCCATGTACTTGCCCAGCAGCCGGCGCTGGTGATCTGGGGCGGCAAGGACGCGATCATCCCGGCCAGCCATGCCGAAGGCCTCGATGTTGAAGTGCTGCGGGTGCCTGAGGCTGGTCACATGGTGCAGATGGAGGCTGCCGAAGCGGTGAATCGCAGCATGCTGGCGTTTTTGCGCAGCGCCTGAAGGACCGGGGCTGCTACGCAGCCCATCGCGAGCTGCGCTCGCTCCTACATTTTTGTGGGCAATTATTCCAGTGTAGGAGCGGGCGGCGCTCGGGTTCACAGGCGGAAAAATCATCAGGGCGGGCACCTTCAAGCCCTCCCTCCCTCCTACCGTCGCTCACCCAATCTGCGTCATACTCGGCAAACTTATTGCCCGGTCATCGCCATGCGTCCACTGCTGCCTTTTACCTTGCTTCTGCTGCTTACCGCTTGTGGCGATGGCGAATCCCTGTTGCCGCCGGATGCCCGCCTGCCCGATGGCGGCCGCTACCGAGGCCAGGTGGTCGATGGCCTTCTGCAGGGCGAAGGGCGCATCGACTACCCCAACGGCAGCTGGTACGCCGGCACCTTCAAGAATGGCCAGTGGCACGGCCAGGGTGAATGGCATGGCCAGAACGGTGAGGTGTACCGTGGCCAGTTCAAGGATGGCCTGTTCGAAGGCCTGGGCGACCTGATCACCCCCGGCAGCCATTACGCCGGCACCTTCCGCCACGGCCGCCGTGACGGTGAAGGCACCCTCAAGCAGGCCGACCAGACCTACCGTGGCCAGTTCAAGGACGACCAGTACGAAGGCGCCGGCCAGCTGGAGCTGGCCGACGGCAGCCGCTACCAGGGCCTGTTCGCCAAAGGCAAACCCAACGGCGCCGGGGTACGCAGCGACGCCAGCGGCAACCAGTTCAGCGGGCGCTTCGTGGACGGCCAATTGCAAGGCACCGGTACTTACGACAGCGTCGACGGCGAGCAGTACATCGGTGAATTCAAGGACAACCGCCTGGAAGGCCGGGGCCGCTACGAAAATGCCGACGGTGATGTGTGGATCGGCCAGTTCAAGGACGGCGCGCTGGTGGGCGAAGGCGAAATGCTCGGCAGCGATGGCAGCCATTACAAAGGCGCCTTCGTCGACTGGCGCATGTCTGGCCACGGCAGCCTGCAACTGGCCGATGGCAGCCAGTACGTGGGTAACCTGCTCAACGATGCCTACCACGGCCAAGGGCGCCTGACCCTGGCCAACGGCCAGGTGCAAAGCGGGGTCTGGGCCAACGGCGTGCGCGTGCGCGACCAGCACGGCAAGCTGCTGCCCGACCCTCTCGACCTCGCCCTGCTCAACCAGGGCCGGCTGCTGGACGAAGCGCTGGCGGCAGTGCCGCGCTCGCTGGCGCCCATCCAGCTGTACAGCCTGGTGGTGGCCGGCGACGGGCAGCAGAGCGTGTTCCTGCGTGAGGCCGACTACGTCAGCAACCTGCTGAAGGTACGCTTCGGTGCCCGTGGCCAGGTAACCCTGGTCAATCACCGCGACTTCATGGCCACACGCCCCATGGCCACCCGCCAGAGCATTACCCGCGCGGCCCAGGCTCTGGCAGAACGCAGCGGCCCGCAAGACCTGCTGTTCATCTACCTAACCAGCCACGGCAGCGAGGATCACCAGCTGGTGCTGGACCAGCCACGGCTGCAGCTGGCGGACCTGTCTGCCGACGAGCTGGCCAGCGCCCTGGCACCGCTCAAGGACCGGGACAAGGTAATCGTCATCTCTGCCTGTTATTCCGGTGGCTACATCGCCGGCCTGAAGGACGAGCGCACCATGATCATGACCGCAGCGCGGGCTGACCGGGTGTCGTTCGGCTGCTCGGAAGAAGCCGACTTCACCTACTTTGGCGATGCCCTGTTCGCCCAGGCACTGAACCAGACCGACGACCTGAAACAGGCGTTTGAACTGGCGCGTGACAGTGTTGCCGAACGTGAACGAAGGGAAGGCTTCGAGGCGTCTGAACCGCAGCTGTGGGCGCCGCCCAAGGTGCTGGAACACTGGCAGCGTCTGCGCAGCCAGCAAGCCGAAGAAGCCTTGCGCAATGCCACCCATGCCAAGGTGGGGGCGCAGGCAAAAACGCCGCGCAACCACTAAGCTTGGGTGTAACAAGGGAGAGACATCATGTACTTGACGCCTCAGCATGTCCTGCTTGCCGGAGCGACCGGCCTGACCGGTGAACACCTGCTCGACCGCCTGCTCAACGAGCCGACCATCACCCGGGTGCTGGCACCGACCCGGCGGCCACTGGCCGAACATCCGCACCTGGAGAACCCCGTCGGCGACCCGGCGGTGTTCTTGCCACAGCTGGGTGGGCGTGTCGATATTGCCTATTGCTGCCTGGGCACCACGCTGAAACAGGCGGGCTCCGAGTCTGCGTTCAGGGCAGTGGACCTGGACATGGTAGTGGCCTTCAGCAAGCGGGCGCGGGAACTGGGCGCCCGTCACCTGTTGGTGATCAGCGCGCTGGGCGCAGACCCGAAATCCTCGATTTTCTACAACCGGGTCAAGGGTGAGATGGAGGACGCATTGAAGGCCCAGGACTGGCCACAGCTCACCATCGTGCGCCCCTCTTTGCTACTGGGAGAGCGCAGCCACCCGCGCCTTACAGAAAAACTCGCGGCGCCGTTTTCCAAGCTGATACCGGGCAAATACCGGGGTATCGAGGCCTGCACCTTGGCCAGGGCGCTGTGGCGCCTGGCGCTGGAAGAACAGGACGGGGTGCGCGTCGTCGAATCGGACGAGTTGCGAAAACTGGGCAAGCAGTAGCCGTCAAAGGCCGCCCGAGGCCCTGTACTCGATACCCGCTGCGGTCAGCAGGGACAGTGGCAGCAGCAGGGTATCGAGGAGCATGCTGGGCACAAGGTCAGCCTTTGCAAAATAGGGCGCCTCAACACCAAACCGATCCCGCGGGCAGCAGCCGCCATTGATCACGTACCAGTCCAGCCGAGCCCCGGCATACACCACCGGGGCCCCAGGTACATTCGCATCCAGTGTACGCACCGTGGCGCAGCCGCCCAGCGCAGCCACTGCCATCAGGCAGGCCAACGCTCGCTTCAATCATCCACCCCAAGGTGATGCTCACCCCAGCGCGGCAGCATGTCCTGCGGGATGTCCAGCAGGTTGAGAATGCGCGCCACCACAAAATCCACCAGGTCATCGATGGTCTGCGGCTGGTGATAGAACCCGGGCGCGGCAGGCAAAATCACCGCGCCCATCTGGGAGAGCTTGAGCATGTTCTCCAAGTGAATGGTGGAGAACGGCGCTTCGCGCGGCACCAGGATCAGCTGGCGACGCTCCTTGAGGGTCACATCGGCAGCCCGCTCGATCAGGTTGTTGCAGGCGCCAGTGGCAATGGCAGACAACGTGCCCGTCGAACAGGGCACTACCACCATGGCAGCGGGCGCGCCGGAGCCCGACGCAACCGGCGACATCCAGTCCTCCTTGCCGTACACCCGCACCTGCCCGGCGGCAGCGCCGGTGTACTCGGTAAGGAACGCCTGCATGGCCTGAGGCTTGGCCGGCAGCAGCACGTCGGTCTCGGTGGCCATCACCAGTTGTGCGGCCTTGGAGATCAGAAAGTGCACCTCGCGGTCCTCGCGTACCAGGCAGTCGAGCAGGCGCAGGCCATACTGAGCGCCCGAGGCCCCCGTCATGGCCAGTGTGATGCGCTGCGGCCCGCTCACTTCAGGGCCTCTGCCAGCTTGCCGTGCAGCCCGCCAAAGCCGCCGTTGCTCATGATCACCACGTGGGTGCCTGGGCGGGCCTGGCCCTTGATGTGCTCGATGATCGCCTCGAGGCTATCCGCCACCGTGCTCGGTACCGTGCACTGTGCGGCAGTGCCCGCCAGGTCCCAGCCCAGGTTGGCAGGCGCGTACCAGATGACCTGGTCGGCATCATTGACGCTTTCGGGCAGGCCGTCGCGGTGCGCCCCCAGCTTCATGGAATTGGAGCGTGGCTCGATCACCGCAATGATCGGCGCCTCGCCTACGCGCTTGCGCAGGCCGTCCAGGGTGGTGGCGATGGCGGTAGGGTGATGGGCGAAGTCGTCGTAGAGGGTTACACCCTGGACTTCAGCGACCTTTTCCATGCGCCGTTTAACGCTCTTGAATGCGCTGAGGCCTTCGATACCCATGGCGGCCACCACGCCCACATGGCGTGCTGCCGCCAGGGTAGCCAGGGCATTGGCCACGTTGTGCTGGCCAGTGAGGGCCCAGTCCACCACGCCCTGCACCTGGCCCTCGAACAGCACCTCGAAGCGCGACCCGTCAGGGCTGAGCAGGCGCGCCTGCCACTGCCCGCCATCGCCCGTGGTCTGTACCGGCGTCCAGCAACCCATGCCAATCACCCGCTCCAGCGCCTGTTCGGAGGTGGGGTGAATCACCAGGCCTTCGCTGGGGATGGTCCGCACCAGATGATGGAACTGCCGCTCGATGGCCGCCAGGTCCGGGAAGATATCTGCGTGGTCGAATTCCAGGTTGTTCAGGATGGCGGTGCGTGGGTGGTAATGCACGAACTTGGAGCGTTTGTCGAAGAACGCGCTGTCGTATTCGTCAGCCTCTACCACGAAGAAGGGCGTCGCGCCCAGGCGGGCCGACACCGAGAAATTCTGCGGCACGCCGCCAATCAGGAAACCCGGGCTCATGCCAGCGTGCTCCAGCACCCAGGCGAGCATGCTGCTGGTGGTGGTCTTGCCGTGGGTACCCGCTACCGCCAGTACCCAGCGCCCCTGCAGCACATGGTCGGCCAGCCACTGCGGGCCAGACACATAGGGCAGGCCCTTGTTCAGCACGTACTCCACTGCCGGGTTGCCGCGGGACATGGCGTTGCCGATGACCACAAGGTCTGGCGCCGGGTCGAGTTGCGCAGGGTCGTAGCCCTGGGTCAGCTCGATGCCCTGGGCTTCAAGCTGGGAGCTCATGGGCGGATAGACATTGGCGTCGGAGCCCGTGACGCGGTGGCCAAGTTCCTTGGCCAGCACCGCCAGCGAGCCCATGAAGGTGCCGCAAATACCGAGAATGTGAATATGCATGGTCGACCTCGCAAAACATCGAGGCAGGGTAGCCCAGGGCGCGATAAATCGCACCCGCTGTTTCGCTCAGGCTGGCCGGTTGAGGTTGTGCTTGCGCAGTTTCCGGTACAGGGTATTGCGGCTGATGCCCAGGTACTCGGCTACCCGGGTGAGGTGCCAGTGTTTTGCTTGCAGGGCAGCCAGGAGTGTTTGGCATTCGGCATCTTTCAGGGCTTCGGGCCCTGACGCGGGCAAGCCGGCACCTGCACGCAGGGGCGAGCCCTCGCGGATGATGTCTGGGAGATCGGCAAAAGCGATGTGGGTGTGCTCGCACAGCGCTACCAGGGTGCGCAGCACGTTACGCATCTGCCGCACATTGCCGGGCCAGGCGAAAGCCAGCAGCGCCTGGCGCGCGCAGGATGCGATGTCGATCAACTGCCCTTTGGCCTCCTCGCGGAACAAGAAGTCCAGCAACTGGGCCTTGTCGCTGCGCTCGCGTACCGCAGGCAGTGCTACTTCCAGGCCATTGAGGCGGTAGTAGAGGTCTTCGCGGAAGGTGCCCTGCTCCACCCGTTGCAGCAAGTCACGGTGGGTGGCGCTGATGATACGCACATCCACCGCCTGGGGCTCGCCGCCAATCGGCACCACCTGGCGTTCCTCCAGCACCCGCAGCAGGCGAGTCTGCAGGTCCAGCGGCATGTCGCCAATCTCGTCCAGCAACAAGGTGCCGCCATCGGCCTGCAGCAGCTTGCCGCGCATGCCTTCCTTGCGTGCGCCGGTGAAACTGCCGCCCCGGTAACCGAACAGCTCGCTTTCGATCAAGCTTTCGGGGATGGACGCGCAGTTGATGGCCACGAACGGTTTGTCGCGCCGCCCACTGGCCTGGTGCACGGCGAGGGCAAAGGCCTCTTTGCCGCAACCGGTCTCCCCGCGCAGCAGCAACGGCACATTGCGCTCGAACACCCGCACGCTACGGCGGAAGTGGTTCTGCAACGCAGGGTCCAGCAGGCACACCTGCGGCTGCACCTCGGGCACCGGCAGCGGCTGAGCCGCAGGCACCGACCACACCGGCGCGGGGGCCTGACCACGCAGGCTGGCAAACACCAACCGGCCATCGACGGTGTTCAGCGGCCACACCGCACTGCCGCCCGGGGTGGCTCGGCTGAATACCTCGTCGTGGCGGCAGGTGAAAAAGTCTTCCAGTGACTGGCCGACTACGCCCCCGCGCACGCGCCCCAGCAGGTTGAGCGCGCTCTGGTTGGCCGCGCAGATGCGCCCATCACCCTCCACCGCCAGCAGCCCTTCGCTGAACAGCCCGACCGATTCGGCCTGTACATGAAAACGCAGCAGCCAGTACTGCTCGAACTGGCGCAGGAAATAGCAACTCTCGATCATCTTGGCCGACAGGGTGACCATGGCCATGGTGTGGAATTCGCTTTGCCGCGAAACATCGGGCCGCGCTGACGACACGTCGAGCACCGCCAGCAACTGGCCGTGGGGGTCGAACACGGGGCTCGCAGAGCAGGTCAGCCCGGTGTGCCGCCCACGGAAATGTTCATGCTGGTGAATGGTCAGCGCCTGGCGCTCGACCAGGCAGGTGCCGATGCCGTTGGTGCCCTCGCGGGCTTCGCTCCAGTCGGCGCCCAGCCACAGCCCGGCGCGCTCGAAACTGCGCCGCTCGGCAGGCGCGGTGACGCAGTTGAGGATCACCCCGCGTGCGTCGGTGAGCAGCACCGCGTGGCCGGCACCCGAGAGCTGCTGGTGCAGGCTGTTCATCTCGTGCTCGGCAATTTGCAGTACCTGGCGCAGGCGCTCGCGGCTCTCCTGCAGGCGGCCATGCTCCAGCACCACCGGGGCCTCGATCAGTGCCGGGTCGAGGTGATAGTCCTCCAGGCAACGCAGCCAGGAGCGAGCGATGGACGGGTCGCCGCCACCCTCGCTGGCGCCGCCGTGGGCCACCGTGTGCACTTGCCGGGCGTGGCGGGTGAATGGGTTGCTCTGCATTGTTGTTGTGCTCCGCAGATGAGTGCATCGCCCCAGCATCCTCCACCGCGCAGGGGTTTGCAATGCAGCGGCCCAACGTTGTGCCGTAAACGGTACACAGTGTCATGCCCAACCGTACCGCCCGTGGTACAAGGGCCAGGCTGCAACATCCAAGTACTGGCGCAAGCCATTGATTTTATTGAGCCAAGGCACAGTGGCCCGCGCTTTGCTCTACGCTTGGTAACTCCACACAAACACAATAGCCAGGAGACACACCATGCGTTACGCACATCCCGGTACCGAAGGCGCGAAGGTTTCCTTCAAGAGCCGCTACGGCAACTACATCGGTGGTGAGTTCGTTCCTCCGGTAAAGGGTGAGTACTTCACCACCACGTCCCCGGTGGACGGCCAGCCGATTGCCGACTTCCCACGGTCCACTGCCGAAGACATCGACAAAGCCCTGGACGCTGCACACGCGGCCGCCGATGCCTGGGGCCGCACCTCGGTGCAGGACCGCTCCAACGTGCTGCTGAAAATCGCCGACCGCATCGAGCAGAACCTCGAAGTGCTGGCCATTACCGAAACCTGGGACAACGGCAAGCCAATCCGCGAAACCCTGAACGCCGACATCCCGCTGGCAGTGGACCACTTCCGCTACTTCGCCGGCTGCATACGCGCCCAGGAAGGCGGCGCTGCCGAGATCAACGAAAACACCGTTGCCTACCACATTCACGAGCCACTGGGCGTGGTCGGTCAGATCATTCCCTGGAACTTCCCGATTCTGATGGCCGCGTGGAAGCTGGCCCCGGCACTGGCGGCCGGCAACTGCGTAGTGCTCAAGCCTGCTGAACAAACGCCGCTGGGCATCACCGTACTGGTCGAGCTGATCGGCGACCTGCTGCCCAAGGGCGTGCTCAACGTGGTGCAAGGCTTTGGCCGCGAGGCCGGCGAGGCGCTGGCCACCAGCAAGCGCATCGCCAAGATTGCCTTCACCGGCTCTACCCCGGTGGGCTCGCACATCATGAAATGCGCGGCCGAAAACATCATCCCCTCCACCGTCGAACTGGGCGGCAAGTCGCCGAACGTCTATTTCGAAGACATCATGCAGGCCGAGCCGAGCTTCATCGACAAGGCCGCCGAAGGCATGGTGCTGGCGTTCTTCAACCAGGGCGAGGTGTGCACCTGCCCGTCGCGGGCACTGGTGCAGGAGTCGATCTACCCGCAGTTCATGGAAGTGGTGATGAAGAAGGTGCTGCAGATCAAGCGCGGCGACCCACTGGACACCGACACCATGGTCGGCGCACAGGCCTCCCAGCAGCAGTTCGAGAAGATCCTGTCGTACCTCGACATCGCCCAGAAGGAAGGCGCCGAGCTGTTGACCGGCGGCAAGGTGGAAAAACTGGAGGGCTCGCTGGCCACCGGTTACTACATCCAGCCGACGTTGCTCAAAGGCAACAACAAGATGCGCGTGTTCCAGGAGGAAATCTTCGGGCCGGTGGTCAGCGTGACCACGTTCAAGGATGAGGCCGAGGCCCTGGCGATTGCCAACGATACCGAGTTTGGCCTGGGTGCCGGGGTGTGGACCCGCGACATCAACCGCGCCTACCGCATGGGCCGCGGGATCAAGGCTGGCCGTGTCTGGACCAACTGCTACCACCTGTACCCGGCCCACGCGGCGTTCGGCGGCTACAAGAAGTCGGGTGTCGGCCGTGAAACGCACAAGATGATGCTCGACCACTACCAGCAAACCAAAAACCTGCTGGTGAGCTACGACATCAACCCGCTGGGCTTCTTCTAAAAGGGCAGCTGCAAGCTGCAAGTTACAAGCGGCAAGAGGGGCGGACCGCATCATGGCTGCCCCTGTTGCTCGCTTGTGGCTAGAAGTTTGCTAGTGATCTTCGTGGCTCAACGCTCGCCACTGATAACAACTACATAAATTCAAACAGCGAGCTCCAAGCTGAAGAAGATGGCGAGCCGGGCGCAGTTCGCTTTGTCTTGCAGCTCATGGCTTGCAGCTTGCCGCTTATCATGGCTTGCCGCTTGCCGCTTTTTTTTGAAAGGTGAAATTATGCCAAGCGATCATTCCGCCGGCTCGCCGGCAGGCTCTTCCGTCGATTTCGAAAAGGTCGGCTCCGACTATTTCCAGCAACGTGAACTGAAAAAGGGCGCCGCAGGCTGGGTGTTGCTGGTCGGCCTGGGGGTGGCGTACGTGATTTCCGGCGACTATGCCGGCTGGAACTTCGGCCTGGCCCAAGGTGGCTGGGGCGGCATGTTCCTGGCCACCTTGCTGATGGCCACCATGTACCTGTGCATGTGTTTCTCCCTGGCTGAACTGTCGTCCATGATCCCTACAGCCGGCGGCGGCTACGGCTTTGCCCGCAGCGCATTCGGCCCCTGGGGCGGGTTTCTGACCGGGACGGCGATCCTGATCGAGTACGCCATTGCCCCCGCCGCCATCGCCACGTTCATCGGCGCCTATTGCCAGTCGCTGTTCGGCATCGGCGGTTGGCTGATCTACCTGGTGTTCTACGTGGTGTTCATCGCCATCCACATCTTCGGCGTGGGCGAGGCGTTGAAGCTGATGTTTGCCATCACCGCCGTCGCGGCCATTGCACTGGCCGTGTTCCTGGTGGCCATGGTGCCCCATTTTGATGCAGCCAACCTGTTCGACATCGCCGTTACCGACGCCGCAGGCGCCAGCAGCTTCCTGCCGTTCGGCTACGTGGGCGTGTGGGCGGCCATCCCCTATGCCATCTGGTTCTTCCTCGCAGTGGAGGGCGTGCCGCTGGCCGCTGAAGAAACCAAGAACCCCAAGCGCGACCTGCCGCGCGGGCTGATCGGCGCCATGCTGGTGCTGGTTGCCTTTGCCTTGCTGATTCTGGTGGTAGGCCCAGGTGGCGCGGGCTCCGAAGCCCTTAAGGCCTCCGGCAACCCGCTGGTCGAGGCCCTGGCCAAGGCCTATGGTGGTTCCACCTGGATGGGCAGCTTTGTCAACCTGGTGGGCCTGGCCGGCCTGATCGCCAGCTTCTTCTCGATCATCTACGCCTATTCCCGGCAGATCTTCGCCCTGTCCCGGGCCGGTTACCTGCCGCGCAAGCTGTCGGAAACAAACAAGAGCAAGGCGCCAGTGATGGCCCTGGTCATCCCTGGCATCATCGGTTTTGCCTTGTCGCTGACCGGCCAGGGTGATCTGCTGATCCTGGTGGCGGTTTTTGGCGCTACCTTGTCTTATGTACTGATGATGGCGGCGCACATCACCTTGCGGATCCGCCGGCCGAAGATGGAGCGTCCCTACCGCACGCCGGGGGGCATCTTCACCTCGGGGCTGGCCCTGGTGCTGGCCTGTATCGCGGTGGTCGCGGGCTTCCTGGTAGACCCGCGGGTGGTGATTGGCGCCGCCGTGATCTATGCGGTGCTGATCGCGTACTTTGCCTTCTATAGCCGCCACCACCTGGTAGCCGGCACACCGGAAGAGGAATTCGCCGCGATCCAGCAGGCCGAACAGGCCCTGCACTGATCATCGCCACCTGCCGCGGGGCAGCCCGCGGCTCTGGAGAACCTGTATGGCAACTTTCGTGCACACGGTCGGCCAGATGGTCTACCGCTTCGACAGCCTCAAGGAGGTGATGGCCAAGGCCAGCCCGGCGCGTTCCGGTGACTACCTGGCCGGCGTCGCCGCCAGCAACGATGGCGAGCGGGTGGCCGCGCAGATGGCCCTGGCGAACATCCCGCTGACACACTTTTTGAGCGAGGCATTGGTCCCCTACGAGGACGACGAAGTCACCCGCCTGATCATCGACACCCATGATGCCCAGGCATTTGCTGCGGTCAGCCACCTGACGGTAGGCGGCCTGCGGGACTGGCTGCTGAGCGAGCAGGCCGACGAGACCAGCCTGCGGGCACTGGCACCTGGGCTGACGCCGGAAATGGCCGCAGCCGTGTCGAAGATCATGCGCGTGCAGGACCTGGTGCTGGTAGCCCAGAAAATTCGCGTGGTCACGCGCTTTCGCGGCACCATGGGCCTGCGTGGGCGGCTGTCGACGCGGCTGCAGCCCAACCACCCCACCGACGAACCGGCAGGCATTGCCGCGAGCATTCTCGACGGCCTGCTTTACGGCAATGGCGATGCCATGATCGGCATCAACCCGGCCACCGACAGCATCGCCTCCATCTGCGCACTGCTGGAGATGCTCGACGCCATCATCCAGCGCTACGACATCCCTACCCAGGCCTGCGTACTCACCCACGTCACCACTTCAATCGAGGCGGTCAACCGTGGCGTACCGCTGGACCTGGTGTTTCAGTCCATCGCCGGTACCGAGGCAGCCAATGCCGGGTTCGGCATCAACCTGAACGTGTTGCAGGAAGGCTACGAAGCCGGCCTGTCGCTGCAGCGCGGCACCCTCGGCCAGAACCTGATGTACTTCGAGACCGGCCAGGGCAGCGCCCTGTCGGCCAACGCCCACCATGGTGTGGACCAGCAAACCTGTGAAACCCGCGCCTACGCCGTCGCCCGCCACTTCAAGCCGTTTCTGGTCAATACCGTGGTCGGCTTCATCGGCCCGGAGTACCTGTACAACGGCAAGCAGATCATCCGTGCCGGCCTCGAAGACCACTTCTGCGGCAAGTTGCTGGGCGTGCCCATGGGTTGTGACATCTGCTACACCAACCATGCCGAAGCCGACCAGGACGACATGGACACCCTGCTGACGCTGCTGGGGGTGGCCGGGATCAACTTCATCATGGGCATCCCCGGCTCCGACGACATCATGCTCAACTACCAGACCACCTCGTTCCATGACGCCCTGTACGCGCGCCAGACCCTGGGCCTGAAACCCGGGCCGGAGTTCGAAGCGTGGCTGGCCCGCACCGGCATCTTCACCCAGGCCGACGGCCGGGTGCGTTTCGGTGACAACCTGCCGCCGGCGTTCCGCCAGGCATTGGCGCAGCTCGCATAGGGATGACCATGAACAAACACACACCTACTGCCGACAACCCCTGGCTGGCCCTGCGCAACCTCACCCCGGCACGCATCGCCCTGGGCCGCGCCGGCACCAGCCTGCCCACCGGCGCGCAGTTGGACTTCCAGTATGCCCATGCCCAGGCACGGGATGCGGTGCACCTGCCATTCGATGCTGACGGCCTGGCTGCCCAGCTGAGCGAGCGTGGCCGCCACAGCCTGCTGCTGCACAGCGCGGCAAGCGACCGCCACCAGTACCTGCAGCGGCCCGACCTGGGGCGGCGGCTGAACGACGAGTCGGCGGCAACCCTGCGCCAGCACGCCCAGCAAAACCCCGGCGGGGTCGACCTGGCGATCGTGGTGGCCGACGGTTTGTCGGCCCTGGCCGTGCATCGCCATACCCTGCCGTTTCTGGCCCGCTTCGAAGAGCAGGCCAGCGCCGACGGCTGGGCCTGTGCGCCGGTCGTGCTGGTGCAACAAGGCCGGGTAGCGGTGGCCGACGAAGTGGGCGAATTGCTGGGCGCGCGCATGACGGTCATGCTGATCGGTGAGCGCCCGGGGCTCAGCTCACCCGACAGCCTGGGGCTGTACTTTACCTACGCCCCCCGGGTAGGCCTGACCGACGCCTACCGCAACTGCATCTCCAACGTACGCCTGGAGGGGCTGAGTTACGGCATGGCAGCGCACCGCCTGCTGTACCTGATGCGCGAAGCCTGCCGGCGCCAGTTGTCGGGCGTGAACCTGAAAGACGAAGCCGAGGTGCATAGCCTGGAAAGCGACGACCTGGCCAGCCAGAAGGGCAACTTCCTGCTGGGCAAAGATTAACCAAGCTGTCACGTGGGGCAGATTGCACTTGCCCCGGGCATTGGGCAGCATGGCCTTGGACGCTGCTGGCGTTGCACTGTTTTCCACATGGACGCTGAGGGCCGCACATGCGCATCATCAAGGCAACCCTGGATCACCTCGACCTGCTAACCCCGATGTTCGTCAAATACCGGGAGTTCTACGGCCAACTGCCCTACCCCGACAGCTCTCGCAGCTTTCTGCGCAAGCGCCTGACGCGTGAAGAGTCGGTGATCTACCTGGCATTGCCCGATGACGATAACAGCAAACTGCTGGGCTTCTGCCAGCTGTACCCTAGCTTCTCGTCACTGTCGTTGAAGCGGGTGTGGATTCTCAACGACATCTATGTGGCCGAGGACTCCCGGCGCATGCTGGTGGCTGACCACCTGATGCGCGAAGCGAAGAAGATGGCGCGCCAGACCAACGCCGTGCGCATGCGGGTTTCCACCAGCAGCGACAACCAAGTGGCGCACAAGACCTACGAGTCCATCGGGTTTCGCGAGGACACCGAGTTCCGCAACTACATCCTGCCCATCAGCCAGGAATGACCTGCGGTTGCCTTATCGCGGGTATGCCCGCGACAAGGCCAGCCGAGGACGACTTCCGTCGTAACCCGCCGCTACAAACTCCCCGGGCATGATCCTGACTTCGCCGTATAATGGCCTACTTGTCATGTGAGAAATGTTTCCCCTCTCCCAGCTAACCGAGCCTTCGACCAAGAACACAGGTGCTGTACATGGATTTCAACCCGCTGGACCTTATCCTGCATCTCGATGCGTACCTCGACCTGCTGGTCACCAATTACGGCCCCTGGATCTACGCCATTCTGTTTGCCGTGATTTTCTGCGAAACCGGCCTGGTGGTCATGCCGTTCCTGCCGGGTGACTCGCTGCTGTTCATCGCCGGCGCCGTGGCCGCGGGGGGCGGTATGGACCCGGTACTGCTTGCCGGGTTGCTGATGATCGCCGCTATCCTCGGCGACAGTACCAACTACGTCATCGGGCGAACGGCCGGGGAGCGTCTGTTCAGCAACCCCAACTCGAAGATCTTCCGCCGCGACTACCTGCAGCGCACCCACGATTTCTACGAACGCCACGGCGGCAAGACCGTGACCATGGCGCGCTTCCTGCCCATCCTGCGTACCTTTGCCCCGTTTGTTGCCGGCATCGCTCACATGCACTACCCCCGCTTCCTGGGGTTCAGCATTGCCGGGACCTTGCTGTGGGTAGGTGGGCTGGTCACCCTGGGTTACTTCTTCGGTAACGTGCCGTTCATCAAGCAGCACTTGTCGCTGATGGTGGTGGGCATCATCGTGTTGTCACTGGTACCCATGATCCTGGGCCTGCTGCGCACCCGCCTGGGCCGCACGGCCAAGGCACACTGACCGCCAGGCGTTGCGTCCATGTGGTCATTCAGCGCCTGGCGGCGCAAGCGCACCCTGGCGCGCTACCCCATCACGCCCCAGCAATGGCAGGCCGTGCGCGAGCGCCTGCCAATGCTCGACGGCATCAGCGACGAAGAAGACCACTGGCTGCGCGAAGCCTGCATTCTGTTCCTGCTGGACAAGCACCTGACATGCCTGCCGAGGGTCGAGCTGGACGACCAGCAGCGCCTGATACTGGCAGCCCAGGCCCAGTTGCCGTTGCTGCACCTGGGCGAGCTGCATTGGTACCAGGGCTTTCACGAAATCATCCTCTACCCCGACGATTTCAAGAGCCCCCAGCGCCACCGTGATGCCAGCGGCATCGAGCATGCCTGGGACGGCGAGCACAGCGGCGAGGCCTGGCAGCAGGGCCCGATCATCCTGGCCTGGAGCGGGGTACTGGCCAGCGGTGGCTGGGAAGCCTACAACCTGGTCATCCACGAGCTGGCGCACAAGCTGGACATGCTCAACGGCGACGCCAATGGCCTGCCGCCCCTGCACAGCGACATGTCGATCGAGCACTGGGCCAGCGCCATGCAACACGCCTACGACGACCTCAACCGGCAGCTGGACGCCAACCCCGACGCCGAAACCGCCATCGACCCCTATGCGGCAGAAAACCCCGCGGAATTCTTTGCAGTGGCCAGCGAGTACTTCTTCAGTGGGCCCGACCTGCTGTACCAGGCCTACCCACAGGTCTACCACCAGCTGTCGCTGTTCTACCGCCAGAACCCGCTGGCCCGGCTCAACCAATTGCAGGCGGAGCACCCCGCGTACCGTGAGCACCCCGCCTGACGCCCCGCTGCATCAGGCCAGGCGTGGCATGCGCAGGCAGAATATGCCTATAATCGCCGCCACTTTTTTGGTCAAACACGGGGGCACTGCCCAATGAGCTACAGCAAGATTCCGGCGGGCAAAGACCTGCCGAACGACATCTACGTCGCCATCGAGATCCCGGCCAACCACGCGCCGATCAAATACGAAATCGACAAGGACAGCGATACCCTGTTCGTCGACCGTTTCATGGCTACCCCGATGTTCTACCCGGCCAACTACGGTTTCATCCCCAACACCCTGGCTGACGACGGCGACCCGCTGGACGTGCTGGTGGTCACCCCTTACCCGGTAGCCCCAGGCTCGGTCATCCGTGCCCGCCCGGTAGGCGTGCTGAACATGACCGACGATGGCGGCGGCGACGCCAAGGTTATCGCTGTTCCACACGACAAGCTGTCGCAGCTGTACGTGGACGTGAAGGAATACACCGACCTGCCAGCCCTGCTGATCCAGCAGATCGAGCACTTCTTTGCCAACTACAAAGATCTCGAGAAAGGCAAGTGGGTCAAGATCGAAGGCTGGGATGGCGCAGACGCCGCCCGCGCTGCGATCACCAAATCGGTCGCTGCCTACAAGGGCTGATACCGTTTGCATGAGAAACCCCGCTTTGGCGGGGTTTTTTTATGGCGGCTGAACGCGTCACGCGCTGTGTAATGAAGCCGGTAACAGGTCCTACAACGTCTTACGTCTTAGCCCTACAAACCACCGTATTTCTTACAAACCCTGTCAACCTGCTGTTCATATCCTTGCTGGCACCTCGCCGCTACACTCGCGCCATGAACACATCCGGTGACCGCCTCAGGGCCCTGCTTCATGAATGCGGGCTTACAGCCTCCGATTTCGCTGCCCAGTGCGGCGTGACCCCACAGCATGTCAATAACTGGTTCAACCGCGGCGTGCCACTGGCGCGCCTGGACGAACTTGCCGACCTGTTCTGCGTGCACCGCCGCTGGCTGCGCAGCGGCGAGGGCATCAAGCACCCCAATGCGATTTTGCGCAATTGCGCGCCGCGGCCTGCGCCTGCCCAGGTGCCCATCCCGTTGTCGGTGCAGCGCGGCCGGGTGGTGAATGTGCCCTTCCATGAGTTGCGCAGTGGCCTGCTGTGCCCGGTAGCCGGCCGCCACCTGCGCCTGCCCGCCAATGCCTTGAAGGGGCTGGGGGTACACCCCGACAACACCCTGTGCGTGGCCATGCCCACGGGCAACATGGCGCCGCTGATTCCACTGCAGGCGACGTTGGCAATCGACATGGGCATGACGCAGATTGTCGAGGGCGAAACCTATGCCTTGATGCTCAATGGGGCCTTGCGCGTGCACAACCTCAGCCTTGGCCAGAACGGCACCCTGTACCTGCACAGCCACGACCGGCACAACTATGCGGTTGAGCGCTACACGCCCGCCCAACGCCATGCCCAGGGGCTGGAGATTCTGGGCTGGGTGTTCCACTGGGCGTTCTTCCGCCAGCAACGCCCGCGGTGACACACCCTGTGCCATTTTTTGCTGTGCATCATGGCTGGGGCCTTGTATGCTACGCCGCACATCAGCCCCGCCCGGTGCAAACCGCGGCCCAGAGGGCTCGGCGATACCCCACACGGGCATCTGCCTTCTTTTTCAGGCCTTTGCTGGCCACCCTGTTAAGGCGATTGCGGCTTACCATAAATTAGCCGGAAGCGTCCCCGAGAAGCCGGCCACAAGCCGGCTTTTTATTGTGTTTTATTTGGCTGCGTAAGGTCGATTCAAAGGCGCGTCACCCCTCAGAAGTCGTAACGCGCCCCCACCATCATGCTGCGCGACGGCCCGTAGAAGTTGAACGTAGAGGTAGACCCCACCCGCGACAGGTAGTCCCGGTCGAACAGGTTGTTCACATTCAACGTGGCCGTGAGCTTCGAGGTCACCGGGTACGACAGCATGGCATCCACGGTAGCGTACCCCGGTGCATCGATACGAACCCCGCCATTCTCCGAGTGGAAGTTGCTCATCGCCGAAACGCCGCCGCCGATGGCCAGCCCTGCCAGCGGGCCCTCGCTGAGGGTGTACTTGCTCCACAAGGAAGCCTGGTTGCGCGGCATGATGAAGAAGGTGGTTTCGGCATCACCCTTGACCGTTTCGGTTTCCATCCAGGTGTAACCGGCCAGCAATTCCCAGTTCGGCGTCAGTTTGCCGCTTACTTCCACCTCGGCGCCCTTTACCCGGGTCTTGCCTGATGCCGCCGAGTCATTGGTGGCCACGCCCTCGGCGTCGTACACCGTGGTAGCGCGGTTCTCATCCGTCAGCCGGAATACCGAGAACCGTGTATTGAGGTCGCCACCGAAGTAGCTGCTTTTCAAGCCGAACTCATACTGTTCGCCCTCGCGCGGCTTCAATACACGGCCATTGCCATCAGTGGCAGACTGCGGTTTGAACACCTGCGAGTAGCTCGCGTACAGGGCGTGGTTCTCGGTGAGGTCGTAGACCAGCCCAGCGTAAGGCGTGAAATGGCCATCCACCTGCTTGCTGTCGTTGGTGGTGGCGCCGGTCTTGAGCGTGGTGGTGTAGAAGTCGCCGCGGTACCAGCTGAAGCGGCCACCGGCGATCAGCGCCAGGCGCTCGACCGGGCGGAAGGTCACCTTCGAGTACAGGCCGTATTCTTCTTCCTGCATCCCCGTCTCGGTGCTGTAGTTGGGCGACGGCTTGGCGAAGCGCTTGGGCGTGTAGGTATTGACGTTGATGGCCCCCAGGTTGGTGGTGCCGTTGAGGTACTCGGTGTCGTAGTTCTTGTAGTCGCTGCCCACCACGAACTCACTGACCTGGCCGAAAGTTTCGAACGGCTGGCTGTAGCTGGCGTCCAGCGCGTAGGTGTCCTGGGTGAAATCCCGGGCGCTGGCGCGTTCGGAGTTGGCACCATTGGCCGCATTGGTGGCGGTGAAGGCGTACAGGTAATCGGTATCACGGTGCGAGCCGCGGGCGGCGATACGGCCATAACCACCATTGTCGAAACGGTGGGTCAGTTCTGCGACCAGGTCGGTGGTCTTGCCGTCGAAACTGTTCCAGTCCGCACCCAGGAAGCGGGAGTGGCTGAAGTCTGGCACCTGGCCGGCCAGTGTCGCCGGGTAGCCGTTGTGCGGGGTGATGTTCTTCACCTCATGGATCAGCCCGAACGACAGGGTGGTGGCATCGTCCAGGTCCACATCCAGCGCACCGTAGTAACTGTTGCTGGTGTTGGCGTTGTAGTCGACCTCGCCATTGGTGTCGTCGCGTGAGGCAATCAGGCGGCCACGCACGCGGCCAGCATCGTCCAGCGGCCCGCTCAGGTCGATTTCTTCATGGTTGGTGTCCCAGCTGCCGTAGCGGCCTTCCACATGGCCCTGGAACTCGGCCGTAGGGCGCTTGCGCACCATGTTGACGATGCCACCCAGTTCGCTGGTGCTGCTGAACAGCCCCGCCGGGCCACGCATGATTTCCACACGGTCGAAGGCCACCAGCGACGGCACGGTACCGAAGATGCTGGCCATGGGCGCCGGCAGGCCATCGATGTTGAACTCGCTGTATTCGTAGCCACGGGCATAGATGGAGGAGCGGCCGCTGTCGTTGGTCAGCGTGCGCAGGCCGGCGGTGTACTTGGCCAGGTCATCCAGGTGCACGAACTGGCGATCCTTGACGTAGTCCTGAGTATAAACGGTGATCGATTGCGGGATGTCTTTCAGCGCAGCCGGTGTTTTGGTCCCCACCGTGGCGGCGTCCACGCTGTAACCGCCGGTCTGCTCCGATGGCAGCATGTCGTAGAGCCGGTTGCCCTCGATGGTCAGCGCCGGCAGATCGAGCGTGCTGTCTGCGGCCGAAGCCTGAACCGCCACCGTTTCGGCCAGTGCCGACAACGAAAACGGCGCCATCAGCCCCAGCATCACCCAGCGCACACGCCCCACCCCGTTTGAACCCTTCATGACCTACCCTTCGCCCAAATAAAAATAATTCGCAAACGAAACACGTTGCTTTTTGCGAACGATACCGGAGCAAAATCAGGGGTGCAGCAGGATTAACCTTCTTAACACACGCAGGCATTGCCCCTGCCGGGGCGACAGTGGGATGATCCACAACTGATAGATATTCTCATTCAAGGCTGCCCGTGCCCACCTCCCTGCTGCTCGTCGAAGACGACCCTTGCCTGCGCCACGACCTGGACCGCCACTTCCTCGACCGCGGGTTTCGCGTGCAGGCCTGCGCCTGTGCCGAGCAGGCCCTTGGCGCCATTGCCCAGGCACCGTTCGACCTGGTGTTGCTGGACATCATGCTGCCAGGCATCGATGGCCTGACCCTGCTCGACGCTTTGCGCCATCGCCAGGCCGTACCGGTGATGCTGATGTCGGCGCTGGGCGCAGAGCAGGACCGCATCACCGGCTTTACCCGGGGCGCCGATGACTACCTGCCCAAGCCTTTCAGCCTGGCAGAGCTGGATGCACGGGTGGACGCGCTGCTGCGCCGGGCGGCGTTTGCCCGCCAACCCGCGCGCCTTGCAACCCTTGGTGACTTGCTGCTGGACCAGGACCGGCAGGATGCCCTGAACGGCGGCAAACCGGCCGGCCTGACGCCCTCCGAATTCCGCTTGCTGGTAACCCTTCAGGCCCATGCCGGCGAGCCGCTGAGCAAACCGTTTTTGTACCAGACCGTGCTGCACCGGGCCTATACCCGCCTGGACCGGGGCCTTGACGTGCACGTGTGCAACCTGCGGCGCAAACTCGCCGACATCGACGTGCAGCATGTGCAGATCCAGGCGGTGCGTGGCCAGGGTTACGTGCTGGTCGACCAGGAGCAGGCGTGATGCGCCGTCACCCGCTGCTATGGAAGCTGGCATTGCTGCAGGTGAGTTTCTGCCTGCTGCTGACCTGGCTGATATGGACGTGGGGCCTGAGTGTTGAACGTGGCAGCTACTTTCTGCCTGAGGCCGACCAGCTGTACCTGGCGCGCTATGGCCAACAGGCCGAACAGGCCCTGGCGGCAGGTGGAGCGCCTGCAGTCGAAGCCTGGCGCCAGCACGTACAGGCAACCGAGGGCACCTGGGTCGCAGTGGTAGGCCCGCACCTGCAAAGCCTGGGCACCACGCCGCTGACCGCCGAAGAGGCCGGCCACCTCACCTTCATGCGCAAGCTGGCCTGGCCCATGAGCCGACGCCTGCAGGATGAGCTGCCCTACGTGAGCATCGCCTTCGCGCAACACCCCGAGCAAGGTCGGGTGGTGATGCAGCTGCCCGAGCGCCTGCTACCCACCGGGCTGACCCCCTGGACCCACGTGGTCACCCACGGTATTGCCCCGGCACTGCTGGCGCTGCTGCTGGGCCTGGCGCTGTACAGGCACCTTGTGGCGCCATTGAACCGCCTGCGTGACCGCGCCGATGCCCTGCGCGCCAACGACCTGGAGAGCCCCGGTTTGCATTTGCACGGCCGCCACGACGAACTGGGCGAGCTGGCGCAGGCGTTCGACCACATGGCCACCCGCCTGCGCCACAGCCTGGAGCAACAGCGCCTGCTGCTGCGCACCCTGTCCCACGAGCTGCGCACGCCCCTGGCACGGCTGCGTATCGCCCATGACAGCGGCCTGCCAGCAGCGCAGCTACGCGAGCGCCTGGATTACGAAGTCGCCGATATGCAGAAGCTGCTGGAAAACACCCTCGACCTGGCCTGGATGGATACCGAACAGCCCAGCCTGGCCACCGAGCCTGTGCTGATGGCTTCGGTGTGGGAGGCGCTGTGCCAGGATATCTGCTTCGAAAGTGGCTGGGGCCGGGAGCGCCTGCCCTGCTCGCTCGGTAGCGACTGCGTTGTCCAGGCCCATCTGGACAGCCTGGCCCAGGCCCTGGAAAACCTGATGCGCAATGCCATTCGCCACTCCCCGCCCGCAGGCCGGGTGAGCCTGGACGGCTGGCGCGAAGGGGGAAGCTGGCACCTGTGCCTGCGTGACCAGGGCACGGGCGTTCCCGAGCATGAGCTGGAGCGCATCTTCACTCCTTACCAACGCCTGCCGGGCAGTGGCACAGGGTTCGGCCTGGGCCTTGCCATCGCCCGCCGCGCCATCGAATTGCAGGGTGGCCGGCTGTGGGCCAGCAATGGCAACCCTGGGCTGCAGCTGCACCTGACCCTGCCCATGGCACCTGACGGTTTAGAAAGTTAAGGCGCTTTACGCGCTGGCGGGGCTGTCTATCATCTGGCGTTTCAACCCTTGCCCCCTGACGAGACGCCCGATGAGCAAGTTGATCCTGGTACTGACGCTCGCACTGGCCTTCGTCGCCTGCGGCGCCACGGCCCAGCCCCAACACGACCAGGTGATGGACACGACGTTGTTGCACCGCCCCGGGCTGGCTTACCGCTTCAGCCAGCTCGACCTGGACTCGGCCGACGGTAAGCGCCACTACCGCTTGTGGGTCGGCACGCCGAACCGCCCTGCACCGGCAGCCGGTTACCCGGTACTGTGGATGCTCGATGGCAACGCCGCCCTCAGCGCACTGGACGAAGCCCAGCTGGCCACGCTCGCCGAGGGCCAGGCACCGCTGCTGGTGGCGGTGGGGTACCAGACTGACCACCGCATCGACCGGGCAAGCCGCACCTACGACTACACCCCGGCGCTGGCCGGGCAGGCTGACCAGCTAGACCCGCTCACCGGGCAACCCAGCGGCGGCGTAGAGGCATTTTTCGACCTGCTGCGCACCCGCATGCGGCCGATGGTGGCGCAGGTTGCGCCCATCGACACACAGCGCCAGACGCTGTGGGGGCACTCCTACGGAGGCCTTGCCGTGCTCCACGCGCTGTTCACCCGGCCAGGGGAATTCAGCCTCTACGCGGCCGCCAGCCCCTCATTGTGGTGGCACGACGGGGCCATCATCGATGAAGCCCAAGGTGTGCAACAGCGCCTGGGCACTGCCCGGCCACATCTGGTGCTGATGCGCGGTACGGACGAGCCTGGCAGCCCGCAAGGCCCCGTGGGTGATGACGCGGAGCAACGCAGCCGCGAACTGCTGCAGTACCTTGGCAGCGTTGCAGGCCTGCAGGTGCAGTTCGAGCGCTTCCAGGGGCTCGGGCATGGGCCCATGCTGCCCGCCTCGCTGGGCTGGGTGATCCAGGGCATGGGCGGCAAGCAAGGCAACCGCCCACTGCCCCGGTAGCCCAGGCCCTCGCCATTCAGGCTTGCCAAAGCCGTAGGCCGGTACGGTATGCTGGGCCGGTCTTCAGGGCGGGGTGAAAGTCCCCACCGGCGGTAAATCGAAAGATGAGCCCGCGAGCGCCCCGGCCATGCCGGGGGTCAGCAGACCTGGTGAGAACCCAGGGCCGACGGTCATAGTCCGGATGAAAGAAGGCGTCAGGCAGGGGCCATCAACGGGCGCCCCTGCGCGCGCATTGTGTTCGCCCCGAGACGTTCATCGACCCTTCACGAGGAGCGTTTCATGTCTACGTTGCACCCTTTGCACTTCCCCAACGTCAGTGCTGCCATCGCCGCCTTCCAGGCTGGCCGCCCTGTGCTGTTGCTCGATGATGACGACCGCGAGGACGAAGCGGACATCATCGCCGCCGCCGAGAACATTTCGTTGCAGACCATGGCCATGATGATTCGCGATTGCAGCGGCATCGTCTGCCTGTGCCTGGATGAAACCACCGTCGATGACCTGCAGCTGCCGCCCATGGTGCAGAACAACCAGGCCCGGCACGGCACCGGGTTCACGGTAACCATTGAAGCCGCAGAAGGCATCACCACTGGCGTGAGCGCCCAGGACCGCATCACCACCATTGCCGCTGCACTGGCCTCCACCGCCGCGCAGCGCCATATCGTCAGCCCAGGGCATGTGTTCCCGCTGCGCGCACGCAATGGTGGGGTGCTGGTACGCCGTGGCCATACCGAAGGCTCGGTGGACCTGGCGCGCCTGGCAGGCTTGCGCCCCGCTGCCGTGCTGTGCGAGCTGATGAACCCCGATGGCAGCATGGCACGGGGTGAAGACGTGGCCGTGTATGCGCGCCAGTACGGGCTGCCGATGCTGACCATCGACGAGCTGGCGCGCTACCGCGAAGCACAGCTGCAGCGGGTAGCCGAAACCGCCTGACACGCCATACCCTGGCCGGCTTCTCCTGCCTGCAAGCTGCACGGGCAGGCGGGGCCTCGCCGCTCAAGTTTGCTCCCCCCGGCCCGCTCTGCTAGTGTCGCGGCGTTCAGAATGCCACCGAGACAGCCGCCATGGCCCGTAAAAAAGCTTCCCTCGATTTCGAGCAATCCCTTGCCGAGCTGCAAGCACTGGTCGAGCGCCTGGAGAACGGCGAGTTGTCGCTGGAAGACTCACTGGCCGCCTTCGAGCAGGGCATCGCCCTGACTCGTGATTGCCAGGGCGCCCTGGCCCAGGCCGAGCAAAAGGTGCAGATTCTGCTGGAGCGCGACGGCGAGCTGGCCGTCCAGCCCTTCGATGTGGAGCCCGAGGCATGATCGGCGCCTACCAGGCCACCTGCCAGGCGCGCGTCGACAGCGCCCTCGAACCGCTGTTCGTCGCCCCCAGCGAACCGCTGCAACGGCTCTATGCTGCCATGCGCTACAGCGTGATGAACGGCGGCAAGCGGGTGCGCCCGCTGCTGGCCTACGCCGCCTGCGAGGCGCTGGGTGCACCGGCAGAGCAAGCCAACGGCGCCGCCTGTGCGGTCGAGCTGATCCATGCCTACTCACTGGTGCATGACGACCTGCCGGCCATGGACGACGACGACCTGCGCCGCGGCCAGCCGACCACCCACAAAGCTTTCGACGAAGCGTGTGCCATTCTTGCCGGTGACGGCCTGCAGAGCCTGGCATTCAATGCCCTGCTGGACCCACGCCTGAGCCCTCAGGCCGACAGCATTCGCCTGGCCATGGTGCAAGCCCTGGCCAAGGCGGCGGGCCCTGCCGGCATGGTGGGCGGGCAAGCCATCGACCTCGGTTCAGTGGGCATCAGGCTGGACCAGCGGGCGCTGGAATTCATGCACCGCCACAAGACCGGTGCGCTGATCGAAGCCAGTGTGCGCCTGGGCGGCCTGGCCAGCGGCCGCGCCGAGCAACCTCAGCTGGATGCCTTGCAGGCGTACGCACAGGCCGTGGGCCTCGCGTTCCAGGTGCAGGACGATATTCTGGATGTCGAGAGCGATACCGCCACCCTGGGCAAACGCCAGGGCGCAGACATTGCCCGTGACAAGCCCACCTACCCTTCGCTGCTGGGCCTGGAGGCCGCCAAGGCCTATGCGATCGAACTGCGCGACCAGGCGCTGGTCGCACTGGAAGGGTTCGATGAAAAAGCCCAGCCGCTGCGTGAGCTGGCGCGCTATATCGTCGAGCGCCGCAACTGACCCTGCGGCCCCTGCGACACCCGTGTGAATGGGCAGCTTTTCCTTCAATGGGGTAAACTGCCGCGTCTTAACACCTATAACGACTCGCCTGATGCCCACGACGTTTCAAGAGATCCCCCGCGAACGCCCGGTCACGCCGCTGCTCGACCGCGCTGACACGCCTGACGGCCTGCGCCGCCTGGCCGAAGCCGACCTGGAGAGCCTGGCCGACGAGCTGCGCCAGGAGCTGCTGTACACCGTGGGCCAGACCGGTGGGCACTTCGGTGCCGGCCTGGGCGTGATCGAGCTGACCATCGCCCTGCACTACGTTTTCGATACCCCGGACGACCGGCTGGTGTGGGACGTGGGCCACCAGGCGTACCCGCACAAGATCCTCACCGGGCGCCGCAACCGCATGCTCAGCCTGCGCCAGAAGGACGGCGTGGCCGCCTTCCCGCGCCGCAGCGAAAGCGAGTACGACACCTTTGGCGTCGGCCATTCCAGTACGTCCATCAGTGCCGCGCTGGGCATGGCCATTGCTGCCCGCCTGCAAAACAGTGGGCGCAAGTCGATTGCCGTGATCGGCGATGGTGCGCTCACTGCAGGCATGGCCTTCGAAGCGTTGAACCACGCCCAGGAAGTCAACGCCGACATGCTGGTGATCCTCAACGACAACGACATGTCGATCTCGCGCAACGTCGGCGGGCTGTCCAACTACCTGGCCAAGATCCTCTCCAGCCGCACCTACGCAAGCATGCGCGAGGGCAGCAAGAAAGTGCTGTCGCGCCTGCCCGGTGCCTGGGAAATCGCCCGCCGCACCGAAGAATATGCCAAAGGCATGCTGGTGCCCGGCACCCTCTTCGAGGAGCTCGGCTGGAACTACATCGGCCCCATCGACGGCCACGACCTGCCCACCATGATCGCCACCTTGCGCAACATGCGGGACCTGAAGGGCCCGCAGTTCCTGCATGTGGTGACCAAGAAGGGCAAGGGTTTCGCCCCGGCTGAAATCGACCCTATCGGCTACCACGCCATTACCAAGCTTGAGCCAGCGGACAAACCCGCTGCGCCCAAGCAGGCCAGCGGCCCCAAGTATTCTGCCGTGTTTGGCCAGTGGCTGTGCGACATGGCGGCTGCCGACAACCGCCTTGTGGGTATCACCCCGGCCATGAAGGAAGGCTCCGACCTGGTGGCCTTCAGCGAACGCTACCCCGAGCGCTATTTCGACGTGGCCATCGCCGAACAGCACGCGGTTACCCTGGCGGCCGGCATGGCCTGCGAGGGCAGCAAGCCGGTGGTGGCGATCTACTCCACCTTCCTGCAGCGTGCCTACGACCAGTTGATCCATGATGTGGCCGTGCAGAACCTGGACGTGCTGTTCGCCATCGACCGTGCTGGCCTGGTGGGCGAAGACGGGCCGACCCACGCCGGCAGCTACGATTTGTCGTACCTGCGCTGTATCCCGGGCATGCTGGTGATGACACCCAGCGACGAAAACGAGTTGCGCAAGATGCTCAGCACCGGCCACCTGTACAACGGCCCGGCCGCTGTGCGCTACCCGCGCGGTACCGGCCCGAACGCGCCGATCAGCGACGACCTGGAACCGTTGGAAATCGGCAAGGGCGTGGTGCGCCGCCAAGGGAGCAAGGTGGCCCTGCTGGTGTTCGGCGTGCAACTGGCGCCAGCGCTGCAGGTGGCCGAGCAGCTCAACGCTACCGTGGTCGACATGCGCTTCGTGAAGCCGCTGGATGAAGCGTTGGTGCTGCATTTGGCCGATAGCCATGAACTGCTGGTGACCCTCGAAGAAAACGCCATCATGGGCGGCGCAGGGGCTGCGGTGGGTGAGTTCCTCGCCAGCCAGGGTGTAACCAAGCCGTTGCTGCACCTGGGCTTGCCAGACCTTTATGTGGAGCACGCCAAGCCTGCGCAGATGCTGGCCGAGTGCGGGCTTGATGCGGCGGGGATAGAGGCTTCGGTGAGAGCCCGCATGGGCAAGCTCGGCCTTTGATTTATTGGGCCGCTTTGCGGCCCGATCGCCGGCAAGCCGGCGGTTGCCAGGGTAAAGCCAATGAAACTCCCAACCCTCACCGCGACTCTGCTGTGCCTGCCGGTGCCACTACTGGCGGCTGAGCGTGATGACGCCCTCAAGCTGCCCGATGTGCTGATCAGCGCCAGCCGCCAGGTGGAATCGCGCACGGCCACCAGCGCGGCCAATACCGTGTTCACCCGCACCGACATCGACCGCCTGCAACCCACCAGCGTCACCGACCTGCTCACCCGCGTACCTGGCGTGCAAGTGGCACCCACCGGTGGTCGTGGCAGCCTGCCTGGTATTTTTTTCCGCGGCACCAAGACAGCACAAAGCCTGGTGCTGGTCGATGGCGTGCGTATCGCCAACGCTACCTCCGGTGACAGCGGCCTGCAGTTTCTGAATGTGGATCAGATCGAGCGGGTCGAGGTACTGCGCGGTTCTCGTTCGGCGATTTACGGCAGCGATGCCATTGGCGGGGTTATCCAGATCTTCACCCGGCGCAGCAGCGGTGCCGGTTTGCAACCACGCCTGCGCCTGGCAGCCGGCAGCCACCAGACGTTCCAGCGCAGCCTCGGCCTGGCTGGTGGCGACGGAGCCACACGCTTCAACCTTGGCGCCAGCCTGGATGAAACCGCCGGTATCGATGCGACCGGCCCATCGTTTGCCAGCGACAGCGACCACGATGCCTACCGCAACAAAGCGCTCAACTTCAGCCTGAGCCACACCTTTGGCGAACGCTTCGAGGCCGGCTTGAACCTGCTGAACAGCCGGGGCCGCAGCGAATACGACAACCCCTATGGCCGCTTCGACATGGACACCTTCGAGGTCAGCGGCCAGCAACCCTACACCGACTTCAGCGTGAGCAGCCTGGGTAGCTATGTGGACGCCGAGTTCAGCAACGCCTGGCATTCCAGGCTGGAGCTGGCCCACAGCGAAAACCGCGACGACAAGCGCGACAAGCTCAGCAGCGAACGCGCCGTGTTCAACACCTACCGGGACCAGCTCACCTGGCAGAATGACCTGGTGCTGGACGAGCGCAACAGCCTGCTGGCCGGTGCAGACTGGTACGAAGACCGGGTACATGCCAGCACCGACTTCACCCAGGACAGCCGCTGGAACCGCGCCGTGTTCATCCAGCACAGGTATGCGGCAGAAGGTTTTGCCACGGAGCTGGGCGTCCGCCACGACCGCAACCAGCAGTTTGGCGGGCAGACCACCTGGAGCGGCAGCCTGACCCTGCCGCTTGATCAGCGCAACGATGTGCTGCTGTCGTACAGCGAGGGCTTCCGCGCCCCAACCTTCAACGACCTGTACTACCCGCAGTACAGCAACCCTGGCCTGAAGCCTGAGCACTCACGCAGCTACGAGCTGCAGTGGCGCAGCCAGCTGACGACCGACAGCCGGCTGGAAACCTCGCTGTACCGCACCGACCTGCGCGATGCGATCGTGTTCGGTGAGGGCTCGATACCGCGCAACGTCGCCTCGGCACGCATCAATGGCCTGGAAATGGCCCTGGCCCAGCAGTGGGGCGCCTGGCATAGCCAGCTGGGTTTGGCGCTGATCGACCCACGTGACCGCGACAGTGGCCACACCCTCGCCCGCCGCGCTCGCCGTACCTTGAGCCTGGATGTGGACAGGGAACTGGGGCGTTTCAACGTTGGCGCGAGCTGGCAGGCCGTGAGCAGCAGTTATGACGACGAGGGCAACCGTAACCGCATCGGCGGTTATGGGCTGCTGGGGGTACGCGGCAGCTGGGCGGCCACGGATGCGCTGAAGCTGGAGGCCAAGGTGGACAACCTGCTGAGCCGCTGGTACGGCCGCGCACGCTACAGTTATGAAGGTACCAACCCGTCTTACCGCGAGGAAGGCCGCACGCTGCTGTTCAGCGTTACCTGGACGCCGGCGCTTTAGCCGCCAGCAGCGCACACAGGCGGGCTGTGGCCTCTATCATTTGCCCGCTGGGCCGCTCCAGCCCTTTGTCGGGCACGACCAGCAGGCGCTGATCGGCTACCGCACGCAGCTGCGGCCAGCGCTTCCAGCCGGCCAACTGGGCCTGGTCCCCGGCCACAATCACCTGGGGGTTGCGCGCCAGCACCGCCTCAACGCTGACCTGCGGTGCCGGCAAGCTCAGGTCGGCGAACACATTGCGTGCCCCACACACGGCCAGGGCGTCGCTGACCACTTGGCGGCCACCGAGGGTATACAGCGGTTGGTCCCATACCTGGTAGAACACCTGCAACGGCTCACGCCGCTGGTATTGCTGACGCAGTTGCTGCAGCCGTTGACGCAGTGCCTGTGCGTACCGGCGGCCCTCCTCGCCACGCCCCACCTGTTGGCCGATGGCCTCGATCTGCCCGATCAGTTGGTCGACAGTGCGAGGTTCGGCACTGAAGGTTTCAATGCCCAGGCGCTTTAGCTGATCGCGCTGGGCGGGGCCAATACTGCCCGGCCACAGCAGCAGCAAGTCTGGCTGCAAGCCGACCAGGCGCTCTATGTTCAACTGGCCCTGGCGCCCAACCGAGGGCAGCGCCGCCAGCGCGCCAGGCCGCTCGCCACCGTCGAGCACACCCACCAACAGGTCATCAGCGTGCAGTTCGAGCATGATTTCGGTCATGGAGGGCGCCAGGCTGACGACCCGCAGCGGCGCCGCCGCCATGGTGGTGGATGCCAGCAGCGCCAGCAACCCGAGCAGCAGGCGCATCAGCCGAGCTGGCGTGGGATGCGATAGAGGTACAACAGCACCAGCGTCGACAACGCCAGCAGCAGGCGCGGTACCGTCTCAAGGCCTACCAGTACCGACAGCGCCCCGACCCAGGCCGGGAAGCACGCGTACAACATGGCCATGCGCCGGGCCCGTGCCAGCTCGATCCAGGCAGCAGGCTCTGCGCGGGTGCCCAATGCCTTGGAAGTGGCGACAAGGGCCAGTTTGTAAGCACCGAAGCGCGGCAGGCTGAGGAACATGGTGGCCGCGCCAGCGATGAACAGCGGCATGGCCAGCACCGGAATCAGCGCATCGCCCCCGCCGAAGGCCCAGGCCATGACAGGCAACGGTACCAGGCCGACCGCCAGGTATTGCCACCAGGCGAGCGCCAGGCGCCGTTTGACCTGGGCGCGGGTCACGCCTGGGGCACCTCGCCCTGGTGTTCATTGCCCAGCATATGGCCCAGCTTGCCGGCCTTGGTCGCCAGGTAGTAGCGGTTGTGCGGGTTGTGGCCGGTGTGCAGCGGCACGCGCTCTGCAACCATGATGTTCATGTCGGTGAGGGCTTTGACCTTGCGCGGGTTGTTGGTCATCAGGCGCAGCGACTTCACCCCGAGGTGCTCGAGCATCGGCAGGCAGATGCCGTAATCGCGCTGGTCGGCGGCAAAGCCCAGGCGCTCGTTGGCTTCGACGGTATCGGCACCGCCGTCCTGCAGTTCATAGGCGCGGATCTTGTTCAGCAGGCCGATGCCACGGCCCTCCTGACGCAGGTACAGCAGCACACCGCGCCCCTCGCGGGCGATGGCCTGCAGGGCAGCTTCAAGCTGCGACCCACAGTCACAACGCTGGCTGAACAGGGCATCCCCGGTCAGGCATTCGGAGTGCAGACGCCCCAACACCGGCTGCCCGTCCGCGATGTCACCCAGGCTGAGCACCACGTGCTCACGGCCCGTGGCTTCATCGAGAAAGCCATGCATGGTGAAGGTCGCAAAGGGGGTCGGAAGTTTAGAGGCGGCAACAAAGACGACGGGCACGTTGTGCTCCTGGCATAAGTAGGTGATTTCTCGTGGGCCGATTGTATCAGCAGGTCGGCGACTGTGCGCTGGCTGAATACGGGCGGTTGATATCGAAAAATTCGATATACCGCTGCCCGCAGGCGATCACTGAGGGGCGCTGCCTGCCCCGAACGGGTACGGCTGCTTCCAGTGCTCGAAAATGGCCTTCAGCTCGCCGCTGCGTACCAGTTCGTCCATGCGCTTGTCGAACAGGTCGCGCAAGGCCCTGCCCTGGTCGTGACGGGCAAAGGCCAGGTACAGCGGTAGTTCGGCCACGTGGGTACGGCGAAAATGCTCGGGCTGCGAACTTTGCCCCAACACATAGTCGACTTCGGTAAGCGCGTCTATGTAGAAGTCCACCCGGTCGTGCTCAAGCATCGGCAAGATACCTTCGCGGCGCTGGATTTCACGGAAGTCACGAACCCGCGGCAGGTACTTGCCAAAGTCGTACCCGCGTACCCATGCCAGGCGATAGTCACCGATGTTTGCCAAGGTGGGGGCTGGCTTGCTGGCCAGCCCCAAGGCGTAGATATGGTCCATGTCGTAGTGCCAGCGCGGGTAGAGGTTGTCTTCGCCCTCTTCCTTGTACGACCCCACCCAGGCATCGGCCTCGCCGCGTTTGACCAGGCCGATGGCCCGGCTATAGGGGGCGCTCTGCACCACCACCTTGACGCCAGCCGGCTCGAATACCTTGCGCATCAGGTCCCAGGCGAGCCCGCTGCCATCAGCATTCGTGTAGTCCAGCCATTCTTCGCTGGCCAGGCGCACTTGCTGGGGCAGGCGTTCACCAGCCACCACCCAAGGGCAAATACTCAGCAGCATTGCCAGCAACACAGCCCTCAACGCCATCCCTACGCTCCCTGTGTCAGGCAACCGCCCAAACCAGCACCTGCATGCCCAGCCAGGCGAACACGCCAGCCAGGATATCGTCCAGCATGATGCCCACACCGCCGTGTACGTGGCGATCGATCCAGCGAATGGGCCAGGGCTTGAGGATGTCGAAGAAACGGAACATCAGGAAGCCCGCCAGCAACCATTGCCACCCGTCCGGCACCAGCCAGAGGGTGATCCACATGCCGACGATCTCGTCCCAGACAATGCCTTCGTGATCGTGCACACGCAAGTCGGTGGCCACTTTGCCGCACAGCCAGATGCCGAACAGCATGCTCACCCCCAGCAGCAACCAGTAACCCCAGTCTGGCAGCATCTGCCACAGCGGGATGAACGGTATTGCTACCAGCGAGCCCCAGGTACCCGGGGCCTTGGGCAAAGTGCCCGAACCAAAACCAAAGGCGATGAAGTGCCACGGGTTGCGCCAGACCGAAGGCGGAACGAACTCCGCAGGCACCTGATTGGGGTGGTCGGTCACGGTGTCTCCCTAAAATGTTGGTAGCCCCGCTGCACGGGGGTGATGTCCTGGCCGTCACGGTCGAGCAAGGTAACGCCCTGCCCTTCCAGTACGTGGCCAATCACATGCACATCAATGAAGCCCAGGCTGGCCAGCGGCGCCAGTGCCTCGGGCGGCAGTGTGAAGGCCAGCACGTAGTCGTCACCCCCGGTGAGCGCCGCCTGCAACGCAGCGTCATGCCCGAGAAATGCCTGCAAAGCAGGAGACACTGGCACCTGGGCCAGGTTCACCTGCAGCGCCACGCCCGAGGCCTTGGCGATGTGCCCGCAATCGGCGAGCAGCCCGTCGGAGATGTCCAGCGCTGCCGTGGCAGAGCCACGCAGCCATTGCCCCAGGGTGAGCTGTGGCATGGGGGCCCAGTAGTGATTGAGCAGCGGCTCGGCCTGCTCGGCAGGCGCCTGGCGCTGGCCCAGTACCAGCGGCAATGCGCCAGCCGCGTTGCCCAGCGGGCCGCCGACACACAGCAAGTCGCCAGGGCGCGCACCACTGCGGCGCAGTGCCTGCCCGGCGGGCACACGGCCAAAAACGGTGATAGTGATGCTCAACGGGCCACGGGTGGTGTCGCCGCCCACCAGGCTCATGCGGCAGCGGTGGGCCATGCGGCTGAGGCCATTGGCGTAAGCCGCCAGCCAGGCCGGGCCGACCTCGGGCAGTGTCAGCGCCAGGGTGAAGCCGATGGCGGTGGCGCCCATGGCGGCCAGGTCACTGGCTGCCACGGCCAGCGAGCGCTGGCCAAGCAGGCCAGGGTCGCAGGCGTCGGGAAAATGCACGCCGGCCACCAGCGTGTCGGTGGACACGGCCAGTTGCTCGCCGGGTGGCAGGCTGAGCAGGGCGCAGTCGTCGCCGATCCCCAGCACCACACCCTCACCCCCTTGCGCGCAAGCCGCAGAGGCAAAGTAGTGGTTGATCAGCTCGAACTCACCCATGGCAGCCAGCGCCGGGGTCAGCGCTTGTTAGCCTTGACTTCAGCTTCACGCAGCACAGGTGCCAGCTTGTCCAGCACGCCGTTGACGAACTTGTGGCCGTCGGTGGCCCCGAACACTTTCGCCAGTTCCACACCTTCGTTGATCACCACGCGGTACGGTACGTCGACGCGCTTGATCAGCTCCCAGGTGGACAGGCGCAACACGGCCAGTTCAACCGGGTCCAGTTCATCCAGTGCAATGGCCATGCACGGCACCAGCGCGTTGTCGATCTCGTCCTTGCTTGCCGGGACCCCATGCAGGATCTCGCGGAAATAAGCGCCGTCGACATCGGTGAAATCGTTATCGACCCGGAACTGCGCCTCGATCTCGTTCAGCGAATGCTTTGCCATGTGCCACTGGTACAGCGCCTGGGTCGCAAGCTTGCGCGCTTCACGACGCTTGGCGCTCTTCGACGGCTTGCCGGCATCCGCAGGTTTAGGATCGCGCGGGTTGAAACGATCGCTTTCGTCGCTAATCACTTGGCCTCCAACTGCGCCAGCAGGCTGACCATTTCCAGAGCGGACAGGGCGGCTTCGGCACCCTTGTTGCCGGCCTTGGTGCCGGAGCGCTCGATGGCCTGTTCGATGGAATCGACGGTCAGTACGCCGAATGCCACCGGTACGCCGAACTCCATGGACACCTGGGCCAGGCCCTTGGTGCATTCGCCCGCTACGTATTCGAAGTGCGGGGTACCACCACGGATCACTGCACCCAGGGCGATGATCGCGTCATAGGCACCTTGCTGGGCGACCTTCTGTGCCACCAGCGGGATCTCGAAAGCACCCGGGGCACGGATGATGGTGATGTCGCTTTCGCTGACACCGTGGCGTACCAGGGCGTCAACGGCACCGCTCACCAGGCTTTCGACGACGAAGCTGTTGAAGCGGCCAACCACCAAAGCATAGCGACCTTTGGGGGCGATGAAGGTACCTTCGATGGTCTTCAGGTTCATTCCGATATTCTCATCTTCAAACGCGAGGCCGCTTGCTGGCGGCCTCGACAGGGGTATGGACTCGAGCTGCAGGGCGTCAATGCCGCCTCAAGTCACTCGGAGGGCACGTATTCTACAACTTCCAGGTCGAATCCGGATATCGCGTTGAACTTCATCGGCGAACTCATCAGGCGCATCTTGCGCACGCCCAGGTCCCGCAGGATCTGCGAGCCGGCGCCGACGGTGCTGTAGGTGGTGGGCGCCTTGGCCGGGGCATCGCCCGCGCTTTCGCGGATATGCGCCAGCAGCACATCGCCGTCCAGCGGGTGGCCCAGCAGCAACACCACGCCACTGCCGGCCTCGGCCACGGCAGCCATGGCAGCGCGCAGGCTCCAGCGGCCCGGCTGCTTGACCAGCAGCAGGTCGCGCAGCGGGTCCATGTTGTGCACGCGCACCAGGGTCGGCTCTTCGGCGCAGATGCTGCCCAGGGTCAGGGCCATGTGCACGTCGCCTTCCACCGCGTCGCGGTAGGTGACCAAGTTGAATTCACCCAGCTCGCTTTCCACGGGCTGTTCGGAAACCCGCTGCACGGTGCGCTCATGGATCATGCGGTAGTGGATCAGGTCGGCGATGGTACCGATTTTCAGGCCGTGCTCGGCAGCGAACACTTCCAGCTCGGCGCGGCGCGACATGGTGCCGTCGTCGTTCATCACTTCGCAGATCACGCCGCTGGGCTCGAAACCGGCCATGCGCGCCAGGTCGCAAGCCGCTTCGGTGTGGCCGGCGCGGGCCAAGGTGCCGCCCGGCTGGGCCATCAGCGGGAAGATGTGCCCGGGGCTGACGATGTCTTCGGCCTTGGCGTCCTTGGCAGCTGCCGCTTGCACGGTGCGTGCACGGTCGGCCGCGGAGATACCGGTGGTGACACCCTCGGCCGCTTCGATGGACACCGTGAACTTGGTGCCGAAGCCCGAGCCGTTGCGCGGGGCCATCAGGGGCAGCTTCAGGGTTTCGCAGCGCTCGCGGGTCATCGGCATGCAGATCAGGCCGCGGGCGTGCTTGGCCATGAAGTTGATGTGCTCGGGCAGGCAGCATTCGGCTGCCATGATGATGTCGCCTTCGTTCTCGCGGTCTTCGTCGTCCATGAGGATGACCATTTTGCCCTGGCGGATGTCTTCGACCAGTTCTTCGATGCTGTTGAGCGCCACTGGCACCCCCTTCTCAATCAGGATTTCAAGAAGCCGTTGGCGGCCAGGAAGCTTTCGGTTATGCCACTGCCCTTGCTCGGTTCGGCAGCCTTGTCGCCCAGCAGCAGACGCTCCAGGTAACGGGCCAGCAGGTCGACCTCAAGGTTTACCCGACGCCCTGCGCGGTAGTCGGCCATGATGGTTTCGGACAGGGTGTGCGGGACGATGGTCAGCTCGAATTCGGCGCCATCGACCTCGTTGACCGTGAGGCTGGTGCCATCGACGGTGATCGAACCCTTGTGGGCGATGTACTTGGCCAGCTCCCTGGGTGCGCGCACACGGAACTGGATGGCGCGGGCGTTATCGCTGCGCGAGATGATTTCGCCCACCCCGTCGACGTGGCCACTGACCAGGTGCCCACCCATGCGGGTGGTAGGGGTGAGGGCTTTTTCAAGGTTGACCTTGCTGCCACTCTTCAGGTCGATGAAGGCCGTGCGCTTGAGGGTTTCGACGCTGACGTCGGCCCAGAAGCCGTTGCCGGGCAGCTCGACCGCCGTCAGGCACACACCATTGACGGCAATGCTGTCTCCCAGCTTGACGTCTGCCAGGTCGAGCTTGCCGGTTTCGACGTATACACGCACGTCGCCCCCCTTGGGGGTGAGGCTGCGTATGGTGCCGATGGATTCGATGATGCCGGTGAACATGGGTCTTCCTCAAAAACGCTTTGCGCGGGGCAAGCCGGGCATTATACGCCGGGCGGCGGCAGCGGGACGGCTGTGACGCGCCAGTCATCGCCTACTGCACGCATGTCGGTGATTTTCAGCCGCGGCGCCTCGCTCATCCTGCTCAGTGGCCACTCCAGCAGCGGCCTGGCGAGGGAGCCGAGGAAGGTGCCAGCGACGAACAGCTGGTACTCATCGACCAGGCCGTGCCGGGCAAACGCCCCCACCAGCCCAGCGCCGGCTTCCAGCAGGATTTCGTTGACGCCCCGGGCCGCCAGGGCGTGCAGCAGCGCCGGCAGGTCGACCTGGGCATTGTCGCCGGGCAGGCTGAGCAGTTCATGGCCTGCAGCGGCATAGCGCGGGTCATCCGCGACAGCGGTCACCACCAGGGCCGGGCCGGCCTGGAAGAAAGGCGCGTCCAGCGGCAGGCGCAGGCGGCCATCGACCAGCACGCGCAGGGGGCGGCGGCTGAGGGCAAGTTGAGTGGTGTCGGCATCCAGGCCCAGTTCGTCACCGCGCACGGTCATGCGCGCATTGTCGGCCAGCACGCTGGCCGCGCTGGTCAGCACCGCGCTGGAGCGGGCGCGCAGGCGCTGCACGGCCGAGCGGGCAGCCGGGCCGGTGATCCACTGGCTCTCGCCGCTGGCCATGGCGGTGCGACCGTCCAGGCTCATGGCCAGCTTGGCGCGAACGAACGGCATGCCGTGCTCCATGCGCTTGAGAAAGCCCGGGTTGAGCGCCCGCGCTTCGGCTTCAAGCACACCGCTGGCCACTTCAATGCCGGCGTCGGCCAGGCGCTGCAAGCCACGCCCTGCCACTTGCGGGTTCGGGTCCTGCATGGCAGCGACCACCCGCGCCACGCCGGCCTTGACCAGGGCTTCGGCGCACGGCGGGGTACGCCCATGGTGGCTGCAGGGTTCGAGGGTCACGTAGGCACAGGCGCCCCGGGCCTGCTCCCCAGCCTGGCGCAGCGCGTGCACCTCGGCATGGGGCTCGCCGGCGCGCACGTGCCAGCCCTCGCCCACCACCTGGCCATCGCGCACGATGACGCAACCCACGCGGGGGTTGGGGTGGGTGCTGTACAGGCCCTTGCGCGCCAGTTCGAGGGCGCGGGCCATGTAGTGGGCATCAAGGGCGGCAGAGGGGCTTTGCATGTTCACTCTTTGGCTGGCTCGCGGGCCAGGCGGTCGATTTCTTCACGGAACTCGTCCAGGTCCTGGAAGCGGCGGTAAACCGAGGCAAAGCGGATGTAGGCCACTTCATCGAGTTTGCGCAGCTCGCCCATGACCAGTTCGCCCACCACCAGGGATTTCACTTCACGCTCACCGGTGGCGCGCAGCCGGCTCTTGATGTGCGCCAGCGCAGCTTCCAGGCGCTCGACGCTCACCGGGCGCTTTTCCAGGGCCCGCTGCATGCCGGCGCGCAGCTTGTCTTCGTCGAAGGGCTGGCGTGTACCGTCCTGCTTGATCAGCCGGGGCAGCACCAGTTCGGCGGTTTCGAAGGTGGTGAAGCGCTCGCCGCAGGCCACGCACTCGCGGCGGCGGCGCACCTGCTCGCCCTCGGCAACGAGGCGAGAATCGATGACCTTGGTGTCGTTGGCACCGCAAAAGGGACAGTGCATGGTGGCAGGCAACAAAAAAAGGGAGGGCCATGGTAGCGCATTGCACTGGCAAGACAAGCCAAAGGGGTTAACATCCAAGGGAAATCTGCCCGCTAAGGACTCCTCCATGCACCACCGAGCACTCGTTGTGCTGTGCTGCGCCGCCCTGCTCGCCGCGTGTGGCAGCGACAGGCCGAAGACCGACACCGCGCCTGCGCCTGCGCCGGTTGCCAAAGCCGAGCCTGCCGAAGTGCTGGGCCCGCTGCCCGCCTACCAGCGCGAGTTGAGCGGTACCTTGCTGGAGGTGCCGGCCGGGGCCGAGGTTGAACTCGCCCTGCTGGTGATCGACGAGCGCAACCGCCCGCAACGGCTGCTGGCCAGCAGCAACCTGACCGGTACTGGCCAGGCGCTGCCCTACCACTTGCGTTTCAACCCCGAAGCCTTCCCGGCCGGCGCACGTGTAGAGCTGCGCGGCCGCGCCAGCCGCTCCGGCCAGTTGATCCTGCACCTGCCGCCGGTGGCCATCGCCCAGGCGCAAACCCAGGCCACCGGCCCGCTGCGCTTCGAAAAGGCGCCTTGAGTGGCGCCGCTGGCCCTGACGCAGGCGCTTGGCGCGCTGATCGGTGAAGCCCGCCTGGTCGTCAGCGACCTGCCCGGCTGCGACCTGCGGCTATGGCTGATCGACGAGCAGAACATGGACCGGGCCTTCAGCAGTGATGAAACCCGGCGCATCCTGGAAGAGCCGCCGTACTGGAGCTTCTGCTGGGCCAGCGGCCTGGCCATGGCGCACTTTCTGGCAGAGCACCCGCAATGGGTAGCGGGCAAGCGGGTGCTGGATTTTGGCGCAGGCTCCGGCATCGCCGGTATTGCGGCCGCGCGGGCGGGGGCCTTGGAGGTTGTGGCCTGCGACCTCGACCCGCTGGCCTTGCAGGCATGCCAGGCGAATGCGGCGCTCAATGGCGTGACGCTGGGTTACAGCAGCGATTTTTTTGCCGAAGACGACCGCTTCGACCTCATTCTGGTAGCCGACGTGCTGTACGACCGCGCCAACCTACCGCTGCTGGATGCCTTCCTCGGCCGCGGCCGCCAGGCGCTGGTGGCAGACTCCAGGGTGCGCGACTTCAGCCACCCGCTGTACCGGCAACTGGGGGTACTGGACGCCCTGACTCTGCCAGACCTGGCCGAACCGCACGAATTCCGCCGGGTCAGCCTGTACCACGCCAGCCGCGACCCCTTATAGTGGTGCCATACACCCGTTTGTGAGAGTCGCGATGACCCAAGACACGCCCTACATTTTCGACGTCACCGATGCCAACTTCCAGCAGCTGGTGATCGAGAACTCCTTCCATAAGCCCGTGCTGGTGGATTTCTGGGCCGAGTGGTGCGCGCCCTGCAAGGCGCTGATGCCGCTGCTGGCAAAAATCGCCGAGGGCTACCAGGGCGAGCTGTTGCTGGCCAAGGTCAACTGCGACGTTGAACAGCAGGTCGTGGCCCAGTTCGGTATCCGCAGCCTGCCCACGGTGGTGCTGTTCAAGGACGGCCAGCCGGTGGACGGTTTCGCCGGTGCCCAGCCTGAATCGGCAATCCGCGCCCTGCTTGAACCCCACGTGCAAATGCCAGCCCCGGCCGCGGCGTCGCCGCTGGAACAAGCCAAGGCGCTGTTTGCCGAAAGCCGCTTCGCCGAAGCCGAGGCGCTGTTGCAGGCACTGCTGGCTGAGGACAACAGCAACGCTGAAGCGCTGATCTTCTACGCCCGTTGCCTGGCCGAGCGCGGTGAGCTGGGTGAAGCCCAGGTGGTGCTGGATGCGGTCAAAAGTGACGAACACAAGGCTGCACTGGCCGGTGCCAAGGCGCAACTGACCTTCCTGCGCCAGGCCGAGAGCCTGCCGGAAGTGGCTGACCTGAAAAGCCGGCTGGCGCAGAACGCCGAAGACGATGAGGCAGCCTACCAGCTGAGTATTCAGCAGCTGGCGCGCCAGCAGTACGAGGCTGCACTGGAAGGCCTGTTGAAGCTGTTCCAGCGTAACCGCGCTTACGAAAACGGCCTGCCACAAAAAGCCCTGCTGCAGGTGTTCGAGCTGCTGGGCAGTGATCACCCGCTGGTGGGGGTTTACCGGCGCAAGCTGTCGGCGGCCATGTTCTAGCCTTTCCGGGGCCGCCAGCCGGCCCCTGTCTTCGAGGCCTCTCAGCCTACCCAGTGATACACCGGCGCATCCTCGCCACTTGCCACCTTCACCTCGCTGCAGTGCCGCAAGCGCACCAACAGGCGCTTGCCTGCGGCAGTGCTCCCGGCCAGGCCCTCCAGGCGGTCGAGCAACTCCGGCCCGCTCATTTGCCCCGCCACGCGCAACACGTCGCGTGCCGCAGCCCACTGGCCGTCGTCCTGGCGGGGCGCCGCTGCGGCTGGGGGCTGGACAGGCTGCGAGGCAACCGGCAGCTCAGCCTGCCGGCCGAGCTGGGCCCACTCTTCAGGGGCCAGCTCGATTGTCAGGTCCACAGGCCATTGGCCAATCTGTCCACGTATTCTCACGGTGCATTCCTTGAAGCGGGTTGATGCGTTGCATGCTACCGCAACATGAAACCTGCGCCACACAGGCTGGCAGCCGCCGGAGAATTCGTTATAACATAACCGCAATATCCATAACCTGTTCTGGAGCATTCCATGCGTCGTCTGCTGCTCGCCCTGCCCTTCGCCTTGCTGCCACTGGCCGTGGCCCACGCCCATGATGACGATGACCATGATCACGACCATGCCCATGGCACACTCGGCGCCCATGAACACGGGGTGGCCAAGCTCAACGCCGTACTCGATGGCAACAGCCTGGAGCTGGAACTGGACAGCCCGGCGATGAACCTGGTGGGCTTCGAGCACGCCGCCAGCACCGATGCCGACAAGGCCAAGGTAGCGGCGGTGCGCAAACAGCTCGAACAACCCCTCACGCTGTTCGGCCTTGCTGCCGCCGCCGGCTGCAAGGAAGACCAGCAAGCGCTGGAAAGCCCCTTGTTCGGCGATGCCGCCAAGGCTGACAACGACGGTGACGCCCATGAACATAGCCACCAGCACAGTGATATCGGCGCCCACTACCAGCTCACCTGCAGCAACCCGGGCAAGCTCGCCCAGGTAGACCTGGCACCGCTGTTCAAGGCGTTCCCGGCCACCCAGAAAATCAACGTGCAACTGATCGGCCCCAACGGCCAGAAAGGGCTGGAAACCACACCGGCCAAGGCCGTGGTTACGTTCTGAATGGGCCAGCCGCTGATCGAACTGCAAGACCTGGTGTTCGCCTGGCCTGGCCAGGCGCCGCTGCTGGATGTGCCGGCATTCCAGCTGGATGCCGGTGAGGCCGTGTTTCTAAAAGGCCCCAGCGGCAGTGGCAAAACCACGTTGCTGGGGTTGCTTGGCGGCGTGACCGTGCCCGAGCGGGGCCACATTCGGTTGCTGGGCCAGGACCTGGCCGGCCTGGGGCAAGGCGCCCGGGATCGCTTCCGGGTGGACCACACCGGCTATATCTTCCAGCAGTTCAACCTGCTGCCGTTTCTGTCGGTACGGGAAAACGTCGAACTGCCGTGCCGCTTCTCGGCCAGCCGCAAGACGCGGGCCGAGCAGCGCCACGGCAGTGTCGCCCAAGCGGCGCAAACCTTGCTGGCCCACCTGGGCCTGGATGACAGTGCATTGCAGGCCCGGCGCGCAGACAGCCTTTCGATTGGCCAGCAGCAGCGGGTTGCCGCTGCGCGTGCGCTGATCGGCCAGCCCGAACTGGTGATCGCCGACGAGCCGACATCGGCCCTGGATGCCGATACCCGCGAGGCGTTCATCAGCCTGCTGTTCGCCGAGTGCCGCGCGGCGGGTGCCAGCCTGCTGTTCGTGAGCCACGACCAGAGCCTGGCGCCCCTGTTCGACCGCCACCTTTCCTTGGCCGAACTCAACCGCGCCGCCAAGCCCCGGGAGGTCTGATGTACCTGTTTCGCCTTGCTCTGGCCAGCCTGGCCAACCGGCGCTTTACCGCCTTTCTCACCGCGTTTGCCATTGCCCTGTCGGTCTGCCTGCTGTTGGCCGTGGAACGCGTGCGCACCGAAGCCCGCGCCAGCTTCGCCAGTACCATCAGCGGCACCGACCTGATCGTCGGCGCACGTTCCGGCTCGGTCAACCTGCTGCTGTATTCCGTGTTTCGCATCGGCAACGCCACCAACAACATTCGGTGGGACAGCTACGAACACTACGCCAAGGACCCGCGGGTGAAATGGGCCATCCCCATCTCGCTGGGCGACTCGCACCGCGGTTATCGGGTGATGGGGACCACCGGCGAGTACTTCGAGCGTTACCAGTATGGCCGGCGTCAGCACCTGGAACTGAGCCAGGGCCGCGCCTTTGCCACGGACCCGTTCGAGGTGGTGCTTGGGGCAGAAGTGGCCGAAGCCCTGCACTACACGTTGGGCGACAAGCTGGTGCTGGCCCACGGGGTGGCAGCCATCAGCCTGGTGAAACACGACGACAAGCCGTTTACCGTGGTCGGTGTGCTCAAACGCACTGGCACCCCGGTAGACCGCACCCTGCATATCAGCCTGGGCGGCATGGAAGCCATCCACATTGACTGGCACAACGGGGTGCCAGCCCGGGGGGCGGGGCGCATCAGTGCTGAGCAGGCGCGCAGCATGGACCTGCAGCCAACCGCCATTACCGCCTTCATGCTGGGGCTCAACAGCAAGATCGCCACCTTCAGCCTGCAACGGGAAATCAACGAGTACCGAAGCGAGCCGCTGCTGGCGATCTTGCCTGGGGTGGCCCTGCAGGAACTGTGGAGCCTGATGGGCACCGCTGAGCAGGCCCTGTTCGTGGTGTCGCTGTTCGTGGTGCTGACCGGTTTGATCGGCATGCTTACGGCGATTCTGACCAGCCTCAATGAGCGGCGGCGGGAGATGGCGATCTTGCGTTCGGTGGGCGCCAGCCCGTGGCATATTGCAGGGCTGCTGGTGCTGGAGGCGCTGGCGCTGGCAGGTGTCGGCATCGTCGCCGGGCTGGGCTTGCTGTATGCGGGCATAGCGCTGGCGCAAGGGTATGTGCAGGCCAACTACGGCTTGTTCCTGCCGTTGGCGCTGCCGAGCGCCCACGAGTGGACGTTGCTGGCTATCATTCTTGGCGCGGCGTTGCTGATGGGTAGCGTGCCAGCATGGCGAGCGTATCGGCAGTCGTTGGCCGATGGTTTGTCGATCCACCTTTGAGTGCGTGTTCAATGATCAGACAGCTACTTGACAGCAGTGTGGGCTTGCCCGCGAAAAGGCCGGCACTGCGCTGGTTACTGGCCCTGCTGATGCTCGCCGCGGTGCCAGCTTGGGCCGCCGAGCCCAAGGAGCTCGACTGGCCTGCCCTGATCCCCGAGGGCGCCCCGGTCATCCCACCGCAGCTCACCCCGCTGCACGACATGTCGCAACTCAGCAACGCGCTTTCTGCCGAGTCTGCCCCCGCTGCCCGCCAACAAGCGCCGGATGCCCCTGTGGTGCAGAGCCTGGACGGGCAGCAGGTCAAATTGCCGGGGTACATCGTGCCGCTGGAAGTGAGCGAGGAAGGCCGCACCACCGAGTTTCTGCTGGTTCCGTATTACGGCGCGTGCATCCATGTGCCGCCGCCGCCTTCGAACCAGATCGTGCATATCTTCAGCGAGATGGGCGTGCGGGTGGAGGACCTTTATCAGCCCTACTGGATCGAGGGCCGAATGCAGGTGAAAGCCACCAGCAGTGAACTTGCCGATGCCGGTTACCAGATGGAAGCCGAAAAAATTTACGCCTATGACCTCAAGTAAACGCTGTTTGCAGGGGGTGAAGACGCTTCGTTGAGCTGGGTCAAACTTTCTGTTTAGTTGCATCCGTACCATTGGACTACATGATTATTAACGTCCTCTGGGAGCTTCCATGAACAAGTCCTTGCTCGGTGCCTCACTCGTGGCCCTGGCACTCGCCGCCCCTGCCGCCCACGCCTATCAACCGGGTGATTTCATCATCCGTGCCGGTGCCATCACCACCGCACCCAATGAAAGCAGCAGCGACCTGAAGTTTGATGGCAACAAGGTTTCGGGTACCAAGGCGACCCTGGACAGCGACACTCAGCTGGGCCTGGCATTCGCCTACATGCTCACTGACCACGTCGGCCTGGAGTTGCTGGCTGCAACCCCGTTCCAGCATACTGTGGGCGTTAAAGGCCTGGGTGGCGGCCTGGACGGCAAACTGGCAGACATCAAGCAACTGCCACCAACCCTGTCGCTGCAGTACTACCCGATGGACGCCGCGTCGAAGTTCCAGCCCTACGCTGGCGTGGGTATCAACTACACCCTGTTCTTCGACGAAGACCTGAGCAGCAACCGTAAACAACAGGGCTTCAGCAACCTGAAACTGCAAGACTCCATCGGCTTCGCCGGCCAGCTGGGCATGGACTACATGCTCACCGACAACCTGCTGGTCAACGCCGCCGTGTGGTACGTGGACATCGACACCAAGGCGAGCGTCAACGGCCCAAGCGCATTGGGCTACAGCAAGACCAAGGTCAATGTGGACGTGGACCCATGGGTGTACATGGTGGGCCTGGGCTACAAATTCTGATCGAACCCGTTACCGGGGCCGCATCGCGGCCCCGTTTTATTGCAGCCCCTATTTCTACCGAGATGTAGTGGGGTTGCTCAACAGCTGTGCCAACCCTTCGGTCAGTGAAGTGGCCTGGGGGAATTCGAAGCGTGCCAGCAAGCGCTGGTTATCCGCCCGGGAATGGCGAATGTCACCCGCACGCGGCGCGGCATGGTTGATGGCCGGCAGGCTGCCTATCACCTTCTTCAACGCCGCCAGCAGCTGGTTCAGTGAAGTCGCCTGGTTCAGGCCGATGTTCACTGCGCCCTCCCCTACCTGCGCTTGCTCAAGCGCCTGCACCATCACCCGCACCAGGTCGCCGACATAGAGGAAGTCACGGGTCTGCTCGCCATCGCCGAACACCGTGATCGGCAACCCCTGCAACGCACGTTCGCTGAAAATGCTGATAACGCCGGAATAGGGCGAGGACGGGTCTTGCCGCGGGCCGAAAATATTGAAGAAACGGAACACCACCGGCTCCAGGCCGTGCTGGCGACGGTAAAAGTCCAGGTACTGCTCGCTGGCCAGCTTGTCGACCGCATAGGGGGTCAGCGGTGCCTTCGGGGTATCCTCGGCAATTGCCTGGCCTTCGCCGTTGTTGCCATATACCGCAGCACTGGAGGCGAACAGCACGCGGCGCACACCGTGCACGCGCATGGCCTCGCACACATTGAGGGTGCCGATGAAGTTGCTTTGGTGCGTGCGCACCGGGTCGTCCACCGAGGCCTGGACCGAGGCCACAGCAGCCAAGTGCACAACCGCCTGGCAACCTTCAACCGCCCGCTGAACAAGTGCGGCATCAGCAATATCACCCTCGATCAGTTCGAGCCGGGGGTGCTGCAGTTGCAAGTTGTTGCGCTTGCCCGTGGACAGGTCATCGACAATGCGTACCGCATGGCCTTTATCCAGCAATGCATCGCACAGGTGCGAGCCGATGAAGCCGGCACCGCCGGTGATCAGGATTGGGGAATCAGACATGACGGTAGAACCGGTCCAGTAGGGCCGGCAAGCCGGCACGCCAGGCCCGCGGCTTGATGCCGAAGGTGTGAAGGATTTTCTTGCAGGCCAGCACTGCGTTCTGCGGTTCCTCGCTGGCATCCGGGCGTGCAGCATGGGCCTGGGCGGTAGGCGCCTGCACGGCCAGCTGGCGGTGTTTACCCGCCTCGGCAAGGATGGCCTGGCCCAGCGCCAGCGGCGTGGTCGCCTCGTTGCCGGCGTAGTGATAGGTGCCCCACAGGGGTGAACTGCAGTCCAGCTGCTTGAGCACAGACAGTATGACCCTGGCCGCATCGTCTACTGGCGTTGGGTTGCCGCGCCGGTCATCAGCCAACAGCAGCTCGTGCGGCTGCTCCGCACGGGTCAGGAAACGCCCCAGGGAGCCCTCGAGGGTTTCATCGAGCAGCCAGCCGAAGCGCAGCAATACGTGCTGGGGGCATGCCGCCCGCACGCTTTGCTCGATGCGCCAGAGTGCCTGGCCACGCAGGCCCAGTGGCAGCGGTTCGTCCTTTTCGCTATAGGCGGTAGCCCTTGAGCCATCAAAAACCCGGTAGCTCGAAGGCTGCACCAGGGTGATCTGGTGGTGCTGGCACAATTCGGCCAGCCGCTCCACGGCACGTTCCTGTTGAGCCAGGCGCGGTTCGCTGACCGATTCGGCCTGGAACCAGTCGAAGTAATAGGCCAGGTTGATCACCGCGTCGGGGCGATGATCGTCAAGCAGCTGAGTGAGGCTGGCCGGCGCCCAGCCATCCTCGGGGGGGCGTGGGGCCAGGAAAGCGATGTCCTCCTCGGCCCCAAGACGAATCAGCGCTTGCCCAAGGGCATTGCCACCACCCAACAGCATCAGGCGCATACGCATAGAGTCAGCAGATCCGGAGAGGTTAGTAAAGGAAAGCGGCCATTTTGCGGTTTCCGGGCGGGGAAGTCCAACCACAGGCTCTGTCAAGCGTTAGGCCGCTGTACTTACCTCTACCGAACGCGCTGTACAGATGGCCGTTTACTCGATTTCAAACAGACTGTTACGCAGAGGGCCGACACTCAGCCGCTCCCGTACATCGTCATCTATACGCGGGTCGTCTGGGCGGTACAGTTTGACCTGGCGATAGGCGTTGATGCGGTTGATCTCCTGCCCCAGGTACTCCCACACCACCCGCGTACACGCAGGGTTGCGGCGGTCTCCGCTGGACACGCCCGACTTCAGCCCATTGAGGCGCGTGATGCGGCTCTTGAAACTGGGAATCAGGATGGTCTGACTCATCTCGTTGTAGGTCAGCGACTCGTAGTCGATGAGAAACACCCGGTCCTGCAACTGGAACGCGGCGCCCAGGTAGCGGCAGCGCACTTCGGCGTGCTGGTCGGTGGCGGTGGAGCGCTCCTGACGTTCCTGGCGTTCGAACAGAAAGCGCCCGCGCTCCTCCCACAGGTGCACCAACGACACCAGGATGGTGCCCGGCACCGACATGCAGTTGGAATACTCGAAGTAGTAACCGCAATAGCGCGACAGGTTGCCAGCGTGTTCATGCAGCGGCCGGAACAACTCGCTGATCGGGTCGTCAGGTTGCTCGACGAGGGTTGAGACGCGCGCACCGATCAGGCGCGAGAACTGCTCGGCAGGCAGGTTGAGCTCGTAATCCTCGACCCCGAAGAAGTCACCGATGCGTTTGAGGTTGTAAGCCGTCGGACGGCTCTGCCCGCTCAGATATTTGTTGAACTGGGCCCGGTTGATCGACAGCTGCCGGCAAACTTCGGAAATAGAGCGGTAGTGGCTGCAAGCCAGCTTCAGATTGGTAGCGAAATGATCGCTCATGTGCAAAACCCGGATGACGCGAATGGCGCAATTGTAGCATCAAGTCGCATCAAGTGTGAGCAACCCGCGAAATTGTAACCACTCTTGTCATGGCCAACCATGCGCCCCAACGAATAGCGGTGCGCCTGCCGTCCGCTGGTCTTTCCACACGAAGAATAAGAATCGAGGTCATTTTCCAATGCTCGAAGTAATCAACGATTTCCTCTCGGGGAAACTTCTCATCGTGCTGATCGTGGGGCTGGGTAGCTACTTCACCATCCGTTCCCGATTCGTCCAGTTCCGCCACTTTGCACACATGTTCGGTGTGTTCAAGGAATCGCTGCGTGGCCAGGCAGGCCAACTGAGCTCCTTCCAGGCCCTGATGCTGAGCCTCGCCGGCCGCGTTGGCGCCGGTAACATCGCAGGTGTTGGTATCGCTGTAACCCTGGGCGGCCCTGGTGCCGTGTTCTGGATGTGGGTGACCGCTCTGGTGGGCATGTCCAGCAGCTTCTTCGAATGTACCCTGGCCCAGGTGTACAAGCGCGCCGATGGCGATGGCCTGTACCGCGGTGGCCCGGCCTACTACATCCAGCATGGCCTGAAATACAAGGGCATGGCGATCGTGTTCTCGATCCTGCTGCTGGTCACCTACGGCTTCGCCTTCATCGGGCTGCAGTCGTACACCGTGACCCACTCGCTGCAGAACGCCTTCAACTTCGATCCGCGCCACACCGGTATCGTGCTGGCGGTACTGCTGGCCATCACCTTCATCGGTGGCATCAAGCGCATCGCGGCGGTGTCCGACCTGCTGGTACCGATCAAGACCCTGGCCTACATCGGCGTGACCCTGTACGTGATCGGCACCCAGATCGAACACGTGCCCGCCATGCTCGAAACCATCTTCAAGAGCGCCTTCGGCCTCGATCCTGCCTTTGGCGGCCTGCTGGGCAGTGCCATCGTCATGGGCGTGAAGCGCGGCGTGTTCGCCAACGAGGCGGGCCTGGGCAGTGCGCCTAACGTGGCCGCGGTGGCTGCCGTCAAGCACCCAGGTGCGCAAGGCGTGGTGCAGGCGTTCAGCGTGTTCCTCGATACCTTCGTGATCTGCACCTGCACCGCCCTGCTGATTCTGCTGTCGGGTTTCTACACCCCGGGCTTCGAAGGTGACGGTATCGTGCTGACCCAGAACTCGCTGGCCGCCGTGGTCGGTGACTGGGGCCGCATCTTCGTCAGCGTGGCGCTGTCGCTGTTCGTGTTCACCTGCATCCTCTACAACTACTACCTGGGCGAAAACAGCCTGCAGTTCCTGAGCCGCAACCGCGCAGTGCTGATGGTGTTCCGGGTACTGGTACTGGCCCTGGTGGTATGGGGTTCGATGCAGGACCTGTCGACCGTGTTTGCCTTCGCCGACATCACCATGACCTGCCTGGCCTTCGTCAACCTGATGGCCCTGGCCCTGCTGTTCAAGGTCGGCCTGCGCGTAATGCGCGACTACGATACCCAGCGCAAGGCGGGTATCAAGCAGCCAGTGTTCGACTCGGCCAAGTTCGCCGACCTGGACCTGGACCGCAACGCATGGCCTACCAACCCGCAGGTGGACACAGCTTCTGACAAAGCAGTCGGCCAGGCCGAACTGCAGCGCTGATACCCTGCCGTGCCAAGCCGCCCCGTTCGCGGGCGGCTTTTCTTTCTCCGCTCACCGCTACGGATGCTCTCCATGCGTGCAGTCAAGAACCTCCTCGTGCTCTACACCGGTGGCACCATCGGCATGCTTGAAACCCCCGAGGGCCTGGCCCCCGCTGGCGGTTTCGATGCCCGCATGCGTGACCACTTCGCCCTGATGGCCGACGCGCCCAAGGTCCAGTGGACCTTGCAGGAACTGAACCCGCTGCTCGACAGCGCCAACATGCAGCAACACAACTGGCTGGCCATGCGCGATGCCATCGTGCAGGCGGTGGAAGTGGCCGGCCATGATGGTGTGCTGGTGCTGCATGGCACCGATACCCTGGCCTACAGTGCTGCGGCGCTTTCGTTCCTGCTGCTGGGCCTGCCGGTGCCGGTGCTGCTGACCGGCTCGATGCTGCCAGCAGGGGCCCCCGACAGCGATGCCTGGGGTAACCTGTGCGGTGCGTTGCAACAGTTCGAACAGGGCCTTGAAGCCGGCGTACAGCTCTACTTCCATGGCCGCCTGCTGCACGGTTGCCACGCCTCGAAGCTGCGCAGCGAGGCCTTCGATGCGTTCGCGGCGCTGCCCCGTCATCGCCACAGCGAGCGCGCAGCAGAACTGCCCGCTGCATTGACCTACCGCCACCCTCGCCAGCCGGTAAACCTGGCGGTGGTACCGGTGTTCCCAGGCCTGCAGGCCGCTCACGTGCAGGGGCTGCTGGCCAGCGGCGTGCAAGGCGTTCTGCTGGAATGCTACGGCAGCGGCACCGGGCCATCGGATGACCAGGCGCTGCTGGACACCCTGCGTGACGCGCGCCAGCGCGGCGTGCTGCTGGCAGCCATCAGCCAGTGCCCGGAAGGCGATGTGGTGTTCGACACCTACGCCGCAGGTAATCGCCTGCGTGGTGCGGGGTTGGTGAGTGGCGGCGGCATGACCCGCGAAGCTGCGCTGGCCAAGATGTTCGCCCTGCTGGGCGCTGGCCTGAACGTCGACGAGGCCGAGCAGTGGTTTGCCCTGGAGTTGTGCGGGGAGCGGTAAAAGTGGCGGAAGGCAGCGGGAGTCGAACCTGCCCGGGAACGGATGCCGTCCCCAACCGGGTTTGAAGCCCGGCCGCGCCACCGGGCGCGATTGCCTTCCTTTGAGTCAGTGCCTGGCCTGCTGCTGGGCCAGGGCGCTGTCAGCGCGAATGTGGCGCTGGTCGGCCACCCTGCGGGTCAGGCCGATACGGTCGAAATACTCCAGAATCTGCACACTGCGCTTGCGACCGATGCCCAACATATCGCGAAACGCCGCAACCTGCACTACCGGCGTGGCATCGATGTGGCTCTGCAACAGCTCTGCCATGCGCTCCAGCGTGGCTTGCGGGTAGAACAGGTCTCGCACCACCTGGTGCACCAGCCCTAACCGGGCCAACTTGCGCAGCAGCAGGCGGACGTCAGCTTCGGCGCAGTTTTCTTCACTCGCCAGTGTCCTGACCCAGGGCGGGTCGTACAGCCCTGCCAGCAGCCGGGGCTGCAAGCGCGCCCATAACGCCGTGTCTGCGTCGCTCAGCTGAACCTTGTGATCCGGCAGGTGCAGCCAGGCCCCGCTGCTGGCCAGGTCGCCCTGCGCCAACAGCTCATCCACTAGGCTGACGAAGGCCGGGCGCTCAAGGGGCATGGCTGCAAAGCGCCTTAGCCGGTCGCGGTCGGGGCCAAGCTGGTCGGGCTCCTGTACGTGAAACAGCGCCAGCTGGCTGAGCAGTTCTTGCCGCAGTGCCTGCCATTGGGCGTTGGCGAACAACAACTGCCCCTGCCGTGTGGCGATCACCTGGACATCCTCGGGTAATGCCCAGGTATTGCGCAGGCGATTGAATTGCCGCTCCAGGCGCTGGGGGTCGATGCCACCGACGGCACTGGCCAGCAGCCCTGGCAGCGCCTGCTCAAGCCCTGGCGCATCACGCAGCACCTGCAACTGTTGCAGGCGCTGTTCACTGCGGCGCTGCCGGCTGGGGGCGAACGGGTCGAGCACCCTGCCCCCGCCCAGGGTGTGCTGGGCACGCTGGTCACGTAGCACCAGGCGGTCGCCATGCACAGCCTGCAGGGGTGCGTTCAGCAACAACTGGGCGAACATGCGCTGGCCTGGGGCAAGGCTTGGCCCTTCCAGCAGGGCAACCCTGGCAGTTACATCCTGAGTGCCCAGGTGCACGTGCACAGCATTGAAATGTTCGAATACCCGCCCCTCGCCCGGTAGCAAGTGCAGCTCGATGTCTACCCTTACACTGGGCGCATGCAGCCACTGGGGCACCAGCCAGTCGCCCCGGCGCACGTGCTCCACCGCCAGGCGCTCGGCAGCGATATTCAGCGCCACCCGCTGCCCCGCTTCTGCCACCAGCGCTGGCTGGTTCTGCGCGTGTAACCCGCGCACGCGTACCGGTTTGCCGGCCTTGCCCAGCAACAGCGTATCGCCAGCCCTTACCTGCCCGGCCAATGCGGTACCGGTTACCACCACACCGGCACCGGTGACGGCGAAGGCGCGGTCTACCGCCAGGCGAAAACCGCCGGCCACACTGCGGCGTTGTACATCACGCCCCGCCATCACCAAGGCCTGACGCAGCGCCTCCACCCCTGCCCCGGTGATACTCGACACTGCAAACTGCTGCGCGCCGGCATAGGGCCCTGGCGCCAGCAGCTCGCCGACCTGCACCTGCACCTGCGCCAGGCGCTCAGGTTCGACACGGTCACTTTTGCTGATCGCCACCAGGGCCTGGGGGATGCCCAGCAGCTGGATGATCGCCAGGTGCTCGCGGGTCTGCGGCATGACCCCGTCGTCTGCCGCCACCACCAACAGCACCAGGTCGATGCCGTGGGCACCGGCCAGCATGTTGTGGATGAAACGCTCGTGACCCGGCACGTCGATAAAGCCCGTCAGCGGCGCGCCCTCGGCCAGCGCCGCGTAGCGGTAGCCAAGGTCGATGGTCATGCCCCGTGCCCGTTCTTCCTGGCGATGGTCGCCGGCCTGGCCGGTAAGCGCCTGCAGCAAGGCAGTCTTGCCATGGTCGATGTGGCCGGCTGTGCCAACGATCACTGCACCGGCCCCACGTGCAGGCCGGGCAACTGCGCCAACCACTGAGGCTCGTCGTCCAGTTGGCGCAGGTCGAGCCACAAGGCGTCATCGTCAATGCGGCCAATGACCGGCACTGGCAGCTCGCGCAGTGCACGCTCCAACGTATGCAGGCTGCGCCCGCGCAACCGCTTGGGCACCAGCGGGCGCACGCACAACGCGGCGCTGGGCAGGCGTGCCACTGGCTGGCTGCCACTGCCGATCATGCCCAGGGCAGGTTGCACGCTCACGGCCCACTGTTCACCCAGGCGGGCCTTGAGCTCGGGTGCCAGGCGTTCGGCCTGCGCCTGGATATCCGTTTGGCTACGGGTAAGCAACTGCAGGCTGGGCAGGCGTTCGGCCAACCGGTCGGGGTTGCGGTACAGGGCCAGCACTGCTTCGAGCGCGGCAAGGGTGATCTTGTCGACGCGCAGGGCACGCTTGAGCGGGTTTTTCTTGATACGGGCGATCAGGTCCTTGCGGCCAACGATAATGCCGGCTTGTGGCCCACCCAGCAGTTTGTCACCGCTGAAGGTAACGATATCAGCGCCGTCAGCCAGGGCCTGGCGAACGGTGGGCTCGGCCGGCAGGCCCCAGCGCGTGAGGTCCAGCAGGCTACCGCTGCCAAGGTCTTCGAGCAGTGGCAACTGGTGCTGACGGGCGATGCGCGCCAGCTCGGCGGTGGGCACCTGGTGGGTGAAGCCCTGGATGCTGTAGTTGCTGCAATGCACGCGCATCAGCAAACCGGTACGCGGGCCGATAGCGGCCTCGTAGTCGCGGCCGTGGGTACGGTTGGTGGTACCGATTTCGTGCAGCTTGACCCCGGCACGGGCCATGATGTCGGGGATGCGGAAGGCGCCGCCAATCTCGATCAGTTCACCCCGGGAGATAATGCCTTCCTTGCGCGCGCCCAGACTGTTCAAAGCCAGCATGACCGCCGCCGCGTTGTTGTTGACCACGGTGACGGCTTCGGCACCGGTCAGCTCGCGCACCAGCCCCTCGACCAGGTCATCACGGTCGCCGCGCTTGCCGGTGGCCAGGTCGAACTCCAGGTTCAGCGGGTAGCGCGCCGCCGTGTGCATGGCCTCGATGGCCTCTTCAGGCAGCAGCGCCCGGCCGAGGTTGGTGTGCAGCACGGTGCCGGTGAGGTTGAATACCCGGCGAACCTGGCTGCGTTGCTGGATGGCCAGCCGCTCCCCGGCACGGCCCAGCAGCACTTCGCCAGCCAACTCGGGGGCGCTGAGTTCGCCAGTGCGGGCCGGCTCGCGCAGGTCGTCGAGCAGTTGACGCAAGGTGGCCAGGACGGCGTCGCGGCCGTGGCGGTCGATCAGCGGGTGGCAGGCGGGGTGACGCAGCAGTGTATCGATGGAAGGCAGGCGTGGGGTGTCGCTGGCTAAGCTGAGGGACATGCGGTACTACCCTGGGCTGGTCCGTTTGCGGTACTGGCCTTTGTCGCCGGCAAGCGGGCCCCACAGGCTTTTTTTGTACCCCTGTGGGAGCCGGCTTGCCGACGATGCAGGCGACTCGGTCTTACAGTGTAGACACTCTACCCCTGACCTGGGGCAAGCATCAGGTTCGGCGCCAGGCGATGGAAGCCTTCCTGGTCCAGGCACATGTCCAGCGCCAGCGTTGCCAGGTCGTCAGCCAGTGGCTCAGCCGCCGCGTCGTTTTCCAGGTAATGCTGCTTGAGGTAACTGTTGCAGCCTGGGCAGCACTCCGCGCGCAACGGCGCCTTGCCCGGGGCGTGGCGGTCGTCGTCGAGGGTGGTGTAGCGCAGGCCCTTGCTCGACTCGCAGTACACGCATTTGACGCGCACCACGTGCCATTCACAGGCACACAGCGAGCAGGCCAGGTAGCGCAGGCCATTGTGCTTGCCGCGGTTGCGCACCACCCCAGCCATGGCCGGCGAGCCACAGGCCGGGCACTGGGCCAGGCTGGCGGCAGGCTTGAGCTCGGTGCCGGGCAACGCCAGCAGCCAGCTGGACCATGCCGCTTGCAAGGCAGCCCCCATGAACGGCACCAAGGCCGCCGGCACCGCATCGTACTGCCCCGAGAGCAAGGCGATGCCCCAGCCCTTGCGCTGGTTGTCATCACTGCTGCGCAGCAGCTGCACCGCTGCACCCAGCGGGCTATCGGCAGGCTCGTCGAAATGGCCCAACAGCGCCTGCAACCATGCCAGCCAGGCCCCTTCGCGAACCAGGCTGTCAGCCGCCAAGGGCGGCAAGCCGTGGCTTATACACAAGCGCTGACGGTCCTCGGCAACAGGCAGTGCAGAGGGTGGGTTGTCCACAAGCTGCTGCTGAATGCGGCACAGCCGTGCCACCAACAGCAGGTAGCGGCGCAGCGGGTTGCCTTCAGCCAGGCGCTCCAGGCGGGCGGCGCGCAAGGCGAACAGGTTGGCCGGCGGCACGTGCAGAAACGGCGGCATGACCGCCGACGCTTCGATCTGCCCGGGTTCGAGTATGCTGCTCAAGCGTTCATCCTTCTTTTCTGCGGTGATCGGACGGCGTCTTGTCACCCGTCACTTCGCGGTACCACAACTCATGGTGCTTGCGCGCCCAGGCGCGGCTTACCCAGCCGTGCAGCATGGCGCCAACCGAGCCTTTGATCCAGATGCCTGCGTAGATGTGCACGATGATGCTGAGCACCAGCACGAAGGCCGCCAGGGCATGCAGCAAGGTAGCCAGGCGTATGGCGCCAATGCCGAAATACTGGCTGAAGTAGGCACGCCAGATCACCACGCCACTGACCAGTAGAATCAACATGCACACCAGCAGCGTCCAGAACAGCAGCTTCTGGCCGGCGTTGTACTTGCCGATCGGGGGCACGCCATCCTCCTGGTTGCGCATCACCCGGTCCACGCGCCGCAACCATAGCCGGTCGTTGGCGGTGATGAAGTTGGCGCGCCAGAAGCGAATCACCAGGCCAAGGAAGAACACGAACATCGCGACGCCCAGGAACGGGTGCAGGATACGCGTCCACGGCCCACCGCCGAACAGGTTGCTGAGCCAGAACAGCGCCGGGTGGAACAGCGCCAGCCCGGACAGCCCAGCCATGAAGAACAGGATCGCCACCACCCAGTGGTTGGTGCGCTCGTTGGCGTTGTAGCGCAGGATGGGTTTGTTGTGGTTCATGGCCGCTGCTCCCCTTGCCCACCGGGCTTGGTCAGGTCGTACACATGCACTGCCGGGTCCACCTGATGCACGCTGTCATCAGGCGGGGTCGGGTGTTCATCCTCCTCCACCCGCTGAGGCCCGATGCGCACGTAGTGGAAGAACCCGGCCAGCACCGCAGCCCCCATGGCCAACAGCGCCAATGGCTTGGTGAAGCCCTTCCACAGCCCTACCAGCGGGCTGATCACCGGCTGGTCCGGCAGGCCGGCATACAGCTTGGGCGTATCGGCGTGGTGCAGCACGTACATCACATGGGTACCGCCGACGCCATCCGGGTCGTACAGCCCGGCCTTGTCGTAACCCCGTGACTTCAGGTCGACGATGCGCTCGTCGGCATGCACCTTCATCTCGTCCTTGGTGCCGAACACGATTGCGCCGGTCGGGCAGGTTTTCACGCAGGCAGGTTCCAGCCCTACGCTCACGCGGTCCGAACACAGGGTGCACTTGTAGGCCTTGTGGTCCTTCTGCGAGATGCGCGGGATGTTGAACGGGCAGCCAGTGATGCAGTAGCCGCAGCCAATGCAATGGTCCTGGTTGAAGTCGACGATACCGTTGGCGTGCTTGATGATCGCCCCCGGGCTGGGGCACGCCTTCAGGCAGCCTGGCTCTGCACAGTGCATGCAGCCATCCTTGCGGATCAGCCACTCCAGGTTGCCATCGTCGCGCTCATGCTCGGTGAAGCGCATCAACGTCCAGGTTTCGGCACTGAGGTCCTGCGGGTTGTCGTAGGTGCCGTGGTTGTGCCCCACCTCGTCGCGCAGCTCGTTCCACTCCGAGCACGCCACCTGGCAGGCCTTGCAGCCGATGCACTTGGTGGTGTCGATCAGCTTGGCGACCTGCTCCTGCTGGCGCACCGAAGGCGGCACGGTGGTGGTGGCCGAGCGGGCAATGATGTCTTGGCTGGCCATCAGCGTTTCTCCACTTTGACGAGGAACGACTTGGACTCTGGTGTCTGGGTATTACCATCGCCCAGGAACGGCACCAAGGTGTTGGTCAGGTACCCGTGGCGGGTCGCCCCGGTGAAGCCCCAGTGCAACGGGATACCGATCTGGTGCACGGTCTGGTTGTTCACCTGCAACGGGCGTATCCGCTTGGTCACCACCGCCACCGCGTCAATATGCCCGCGCTTGCTCGACACCCGTACCCGGTCGCCGGCTTTGATGCCTTTCTCGTTAGCCAGTACTTCGCCAATTTCGACAAACTGCTCGGGCTGGGCAATGGCGTTTAGCCGGCAATGCTTGCTCCAGAAGTGGAAGTGCTCGGTCAGCCGGTAGGTGGTGGCCGCATACGGGAACTCGTCGTGGGTACCGAGGGTTTCCCACACCGAATCGAAGATGCGCCCGGCAGGGTTGCTGATCACCTTCTTGTTGTTCGGGTGCAGCGGGTTGATGCCAATGGGCGTCTCGAACGGTTCATAGTGCTCAGGGAACGGCCCTTCGGCCATCTTGTCGATGGCAAAGAAACGCGCCACGCCCTCGGGGTTCATGATGAACGGGTTCATGCCCGCCTCCGGCGGCGAGTCCACCTTGAAGTCCGGCACGTCAGTACCGCCCCAGGCCTTGCCATTCCACCACACCAGGCGTTTTTTCTCCGGGTCCCAAGGCTTGCCCTGCGGGTCGCTGGAGGCGCGGTTGTAGAGGATGCGGCGGTTGGCAGGCCACGCCCACGCCCAGTTCTGCACCTGGTGCATACCGTAGGGGTCGCTGTTGTCGCGGCGAGCCATCTGGTTGCCCTGCTCGGTCCAGCACCCAGCGAAGATCCAGCAGCCGGACGCAGTACTGCCGTCGTCCTTGAGCTGGCCGAAACCAGAGAGCTGCTGGCCAGCCTTGATGGCGGCGCCGGTCGGGTCGGTGAGGTCCGTTACTGCCCAGCCGTTCATCTCCTTGGCCAGTTCCTCGGGGGATGGTTCATCGGCGATCTTGTACGGCCAGTGGATGTTCAGCAGCGGGTCGGGGTAAGCCCCGCCCTCTTTCTGGTAGCGCTGGCGCATGCGCAGGAACAGCTCGCTCATGATCTGCACATCGGTGCGGGTTTCGCCCGGGCCATCGGCGCCTTTCCAGTGCCACTGCAACCAGCGGCTACTGTTGACCAGCGAGCCGTCTTCCTCGGCGAAGCAGGTGGTGGGCAGGCGGATCACTTCGGTCTGGATGTTGGCCGTGTCCACGTCATTGTATGGCCCCGCGTTGCGCCAGAACTCGGACGTCTCGGTCGCCAGCGGGTCCATCACTACCAGCCACTTGAGCTTGGCCAATGCGGCGGTGACGCGGTTCTTGTCCGGCAGCGCGGCGATCGGGTTGAAGCCCTGGCACATGTAGCCGTTGACCTTGCCCTGGCTCATCATCTCGAACATGCGCAGCACGTCGTAGGCCGGCACGTCGAGCTTGGGCAGCCAGTCGTAGCCCCAGTTGTTCTCGGCGGTGGCATTCGGGCCATACCAGGCCTTCATCAGGCTGACGTGGAATTTGCCGTAGTTCTGCCAGTACGACAGTTGCCCAGGGCGCAGCGGCTTGGACGCGCGCTTGTCGATGTACGCGGTGTAGTCCTGTTCGGCATCGCCAGCCAGGGTGAGGTAGCCGGGCAGCGAGTTGGACAGCAGCCCCAGGTCAGTCAGCCCCTGGATGTTGGAGTGGCCACGCAGCGCGTTGACCCCGCCCCCCGGCATGCCCACGTTACCCAGCAGCAGTTGCACCATGGCCGCACTGCGGATGATCTGCGCACCAATCGAATGCTGCGTCCAGCCCAATGCGTAGAGGATGGTCATGGTCTTGCCGGGTGCCGAGCACGTGGCAATTTCTTCCCATACCTTCATCATCGCGTCCTGGGGCATGCCACAGGTCATGCTCGCCAGTTCAGGGGTGTAGCGGCTGTAGTGCTGCTTCATCAGCTGGAACACGCAACGCGGGTGCTGCAGGGTCGGGTCGACCTTGGCAAAACCGTCGTCACCTAGTTCGTAACCCCAGCCGGATTTGTCGGCATAGATGCGCATGCTTTCGTCGTAGCCGCTGAACAGCCCGTCTTCGAAGCCATAGGTATCTTTGACGATGAACGACACGTCGGTGTAGTTGCGCACGTACTCGTGCTGAATCTTGTCGTTGCTAAGCAGGTAGTTGATCAACCCGCCCATGAACGCGATGTCGGTACCGGTACGGATCGGCGCATAGTAATCGGCTACCGAAGCGGTACGGGTAAACCTCGGGTCGACCACGATCAGCCGCGCCTTGTTGTGCGCTTTGGCCTCGGTCACCCATTTGAAGCCGCAAGGATGCGCTTCTGCTGCGTTGCCACCCATCACAAGGACCAGATTCGCGTTGGCGATATCTGACCAATGGTTGGTCATGGCGCCACGGCCGTACGTCGGGGCAAGACTTGCCACCGTCGGGCCATGTCAGACACGTGCTTGGTTATCGAACCCCAGCATGCCTGTAGCGCGGACGACCTTGTGGGTCAGGTAGCCAGCCTCGCTGGAGGCGGCCGATGCAGCGAGAAAGCCGGTGGTTAGCCAACGGTTGACCGTTTGCCCCTGGGCGTTCTTTTCGATGAAGTTGGCGTCGCGGTCTTCTTTCATCAGGCCAGCGACCCGGTCGAGCGCTTCATCCCAGCTGACCCGTACCCATTCATTGCTGCCCGGCTTGCGGACCTCGGGGTACTTGAGACGGCTCTCGCTGTGGATGAAGTCCAGCAGACCGGCGCCTTTGGGACACAAGGTGCCGCGGTTCACCGGGTGATCGGCATCGCCTTCGATGTGGATGATGCTCTGCTTGACGTTCTTGCCCGCATCACCCTGGCTGTACATGATCAGGCCGCAGCCGACCGAACAGTAGGGGCAGGTGTTACGGGTTTCTTTGGTGTGCGTCAGTTTGAAATGACGCACCTGCTCGGCAAACGCAGGCGTCGGGGCCATACCCAACGCCGCGAGACTCGAGCCTCCAAGGCCGACGGCGGCGACCTTGAAGAATTGCCGACGGTTGAGATCCATCGTGCACTCCTGATCAGGTTTGGACGCGCGGATCATGGCCGGCGCCTCTTGGTAGTCACGGTGGCGACTTTTAAAGGTCACCAATGGTTAAGACTAGCAAGAAAACGTGAAAGTGCGGTGATGCGTGTCACAACCAGATAAATCGCCAGCCGTGGCTGATCGCCGAGTTGTCGCTGTTGATGTGGGTAAAAAAAACCCAGAGCAACTGCCCTGGGTTTCTGGTCTTGCTGAACGCGTGCCGTTCGATCAGAACGGAATATCGTCATCAAAGCTGTCAAAGTCTGCGGCCGGCTGCTGGGCAGGCTGCTGCTGCGGTGCCGGGCGTTGCTGCTGTTGCGGCTGCGGGCGCGGGGCCTGCTGGCGGGGGGCCTGGTTGTATTGCTGCTGCGGCTGGCCGCCACCATAGTTGCCACCACCCTGATTGTACGGATCACCGCCTTGCTGCTGGTTCTGCGGGCGACCGCCGAGCAGTTGCATGGTGCCGTTGATGTCGACAATGATTTCGGTGGTGTAACGCTTGATGCCGTCCTTTTCCCACTCGCGGGTCTGCAGCTTGCCTTCGATGTAGCACTGCGAGCCTTTGCGCAGGTATTCGCCGGCAATCTCGGCAACCTTGCCGAACAGCGACACACGGTGCCACTCGGTACGCTCGACCTTCTGGCCCGACTGCTTGTCGGTCCACTGCTCGCTGGTAGCCAGGCTCAGGTTGGTCACGGCGTTACCGTTGGGCAGGTAGCGGACTTCGGGATCCTGGCCACAGGTGCCGACCAGAATGACTTTGTTAACCCCACGGGCCATAACGTTCTCCTAGGCTTCGCACGCCGCTGAGGCTGGGTTTACCAGGCGCTCCAGGGTCGTGCGGTCCAAAATTTTCGTATCCAGTTTGATGTAGACGGCTGCTTCCTCTGCCACCACCACGGCGTCGGTCACGCCAGGCACGGCCATCAGCCGCGTGGCCAAGCCGGCTTCGTTTGCGGCCTCAGGCGTCAAGGGCATGCGCAGGCTGGTCACATACGGCGGCTCGTTCATGCTCAAGGCGACGACCAGCCAGATGGCACACAGTATTGCGCAACCGAGGAACACCAGGTTCAGCCCGCCGTGCTGGAACAACCAGCCGCCCATGATGCCGCCCAAGGCCGCACCGAGAAACTGGCTGGTGGAGTAAACCCCCATCGCCGTCCCTTTGCCACCGGCGGGTGACACCTTGCTCACCAGCGAAGGCAGCGATGCCTCCAGCAGGTTGAATGCAGTGAAGAATACCACGGTGCCGATCACCAGTCCGCGCAAACCGTCAGCCCACTGCCAGAAGAACACCTCCACCAGCAGCAGCACACTGACCGCCCCGGCCAGCACGCGTTTCATCTTGCGCTTTTTCTCGCCGTAGATGATGAACGGCACCATTGCAAAAAATGAGACGAACAACGCGGTCAGGTATACCCACCAGTGCTGCTCCTTCGGCAGGCCGCCACGCTCGACGAACGCCAACGGCAGTGCGACAAAGCTTGCCATGAGGATGGCGTGCAGGATGAAAATGCTCGCGTCCAGGCGCAAAAGGTCCGGGTGGCGCAGGGTTGGCCCGATGGCCTGGCGTGCCACGCCGGATTCGCGGTGCTGCAACAGGGTGTGGGTGGCCGGCACCACGAACGCGATGAGGGCGATCCCGACCAGGGCAAGACCTGCAGTGGCAAGGAACAAACCTGACAACCCGAAGGCACTTGTCAGCAGTGGCCCGACGACCATCGCCACGGCGAAGGACAGGCCGATGCTCATGCCGATCATGGCCATGGCCTTGGTGCGGTGCTGTTCGCGGGTGAGGTCGGACAACAGCGCCATGACGGCGGCAGAAATAGCCCCGGCGCCCTGCAGGATGCGCCCGGCGATTACGCCCCAGATCGAATCCGCCTGGGCCGCCAGCACACTGCCCAGGGCGAACACCACCAGCCCGAGGTAGATCACCGGGCGCCGGCCGATACGGTCGGACACCATGCCAAACGGGATCTGCAACACCGCCTGCGTCAGGCCATAGGCACCGATGGCCAGGCCGATCAGCGCCGGCGTTGCGCCTGCCAGGTCCATCCCGTAGGTGGCAAGCACCGGCAAGACCATGAACATGCCCAGCATACGAAAGGCAAAGACCAAGGCCAGGCCGCCAGCGGCGCGGGTTTCGCTGCTGCTCATGCGCTCGTTGTGGGTGTCGTGCATGGATTAATCTCGTATGAACCGGCGGCGATTCTATCAGTCCGACAGCTTGACGGCATCTACGCGACGCTTTGCCGCGTACTGGCAGGGCGCCGTATAATTCTTCGTTTATGCCCGCCGAGCGAGGCCGCAGTGGACAAGATCCTGATTCGTGGGGCACGTACCCACAACCTGAAGAACATCGACCTGACCCTGCCCCGGGACAAGCTCATCGTCATCACCGGCCTGTCCGGGTCGGGCAAGTCATCCCTGGCCTTCGATACCCTGTATGCCGAGGGCCAGCGCCGTTACGTCGAATCGCTGTCGGCCTACGCCCGGCAGTTCCTGTCGATGATGGAAAAGCCAGACGTCGACACCATCGAAGGCCTGTCACCGGCCATCTCCATCGAGCAGAAGTCTACCTCGCACAACCCGCGCTCTACCGTGGGTACCATTACCGAGATCTACGACTACCTGCGCTTGCTGTATGCCAGGGTCGGCACCCCCCGCTGCCCAGACCACGACATTCCGCTGGAAGCGCAAACGGTCAGCCAGATGGTGGACCTGGTGCTGGAGCGCCCTGAGGGCAGCAAGCTGATGCTGCTGGCCCCGGTGATACGCGAGCGCAAAGGCGAGCACCTTGCCGTGTTCGACGAGCTGCGCGCACAAGGCTTCGTGCGGGCCCGGGTCAATGGCAAGCTGTATGAGCTGGACGAACTGCCCAAGCTGGACAAGCAGAAAAAGCACAGCATCGATGTCGTCGTGGACCGCTTCAAGGTGCGTGCCGACCTGCAGCAGCGCCTTGCAGAGTCGTTCGAGACTGCTCTCAAGCTGGCCGATGGTATCGCGCTGGTCGCGCCGATGGACGATGAACCCGGTGAAGAGACGATTTTCTCGGCGCGCTTCGCCTGCCCCATTTGCGGCCATGCCATCAGCGAGCTGGAACCCAAGCTGTTTTCCTTCAACAACCCGGCCGGCGCCTGCCCCACCTGTGATGGCCTGGGGGTGAAGCAGTTCTTCGACACCAAGCGCCTGGTCAACGCCGAGTTGACGCTTGCCGAGGGGGCGATACGCGGCTGGGACCGGCGCAACGTCTACTACTTCCAGATGCTCGGGTCACTGGCCGGGCACTATGGCTTTAGCCTGGACGAGCCCTTCGGCGAGCTGGCCCCTGAACACCAGAAGGTGATCCTGCAGGGCAGTGGCAAGCAGAGCGTCGACTTCAAGTACCTGAATGACCGGGGCGACATCGTCAAGCGCTCGCACCCGTTCGAAGGCATCGTGCCGAACCTGGAGCGCCGTTATCGCGAAACCGAGTCGGCTACCGTGCGCGAGGAACTGGCCAAGTTCCTCGGCACCCAGCCCTGCCCGGACTGCCGCGGCACCCGCCTGCGCCGTGAAGCGCGCCATGTCTGGGTGGGCGAGAAAACCCTGCCGGCCGTCGCCAACATGCCCATTGGCGATGCCAGTGGCTATTTCAGTGAACTGACCCTGACCGGCCGGCGCGGTGAAATTGCATCGAAGATTCTCAAGGAGATCTGTGAGCGCCTGCAGTTTCTGGTGAACGTCGGGCTCGACTACCTGACCCTGGACCGCAGCGCGGAAACCTTGTCCGGTGGCGAGGCGCAGCGTATTCGCCTGGCCAGCCAGATCGGTGCAGGCCTGGTGGGGGTGATGTACATCCTCGATGAGCCGTCCATCGGCCTTCATCAACGGGACAATGACCGCCTGCTGGCCACGCTCAACCACCTGCGCGACCTGGGCAACACCGTGATCGTGGTTGAACACGACGAAGACGCCATCCGCCTGGCTGACTACGTGGTGGACATCGGCCCGGGTGCCGGTGTGCATGGCGGGCAGATCGTCGCTGAGGGGACGCCGCAGGAGGTCATGGACCACCCTGATTCGCTGACCGGCAAATACCTGTCGGGGCGCAAGAAAATCGTCGTGCCGGCCAAGCGCACACCGCGCAACAAGAAGCTGCAGCTCAAGCTCAAAGGCGCGCGTGGCAACAACTTGCAGAACGTCGACCTGGAAATCCCGATCGGCCTGCTGACCTGCGTGACAGGGGTATCCGGGTCGGGCAAATCGACACTGATCAACAACACCTTGTTCCCCTTGGCTGCTACCGCGCTGAATGGCGCCAGTACGCAGGAAGCAGCGCCACACGCCAGCATGGACGGCCTGCAGCACCTGGACAAGGTGGTAGACATCGACCAGAGCCCCATTGGCCGAACGCCCCGCTCCAACCCGGCTACCTACACGGGCATCTTCACGCCGATCCGCGAGTTGTTCTCCGGCGTGCCAGAGTCACGTTCACGGGGCTACGGCCCTGGCCGGTTCTCGTTCAACGTCAAAGGCGGGCGCTGCGAAGCGTGCCAGGGCGACGGCCTGATCAAGGTAGAGATGCACTTCCTTCCGGACATCTACGTGCCTTGCGATGTGTGCAAGAGCAAGCGCTACAACCGCGAAACGCTGGAGATCAAGTACAAGGGCAAGAACATTCACGAAGTGCTGGAAATGACCATCGAAGACGCTCGCGAGTTCTTCGATGCCGTACCGGCACTGGCGCGCAAGCTGCAGACGCTGATGGACGTCGGCCTTTCCTACATCAAGCTGGGCCAGTCGGCGACCACGTTGTCGGGTGGTGAAGCGCAGCGGGTGAAGCTGTCACGTGAGCTGTCCAAGCGCGATACCGGCAAGACCTTGTACATTCTTGACGAGCCGACCACAGGGCTGCACTTTGCGGATATTCAGCAGTTGCTGGATGTATTGCACCGGCTGCGCGACCACGGCAACACCGTGGTGGTGATTGAACACAACCTGGATGTGATCAAAACGGCTGACTGGTTGGTGGACCTGGGGCCGGAAGGCGGTTCCAAAGGTGGGCAGATCATTGCCTGCGGAACCCCCGAAGAGCTGAGCAAGATGAAGCAGTCTTACACAGGGCACTACCTCAAGCCGCTGTTGGAGCGGGACAAGGCATAAGCAAAAGGGGCCGCTTAGCGGCCCCTTCCATTACATCTGCGACTGCAAGTAATTCTGCAGGCCAATGGCTTTGATCAAACCCTGCTGCTTCTCCAGCCAGTAGGTGTGATCTTCTTCCGTATCGGCCAACTGGGCTCGCAGAATGTCACGGCTGACATAGTCCTTGTGCAGCTCGCACAGTTCGATGCCTTTGCACAGCGCGCCACGCACCTTGTACTCCAGCTTCAGGTCGGCTTCGATCATCTCTGGCACCGTGGTACCCACTTCCAGATCGTCCGCACGCATGTCTGGCGTGCCCTCGAGCATGAGGATGCGGCGCATCAACGCGTCGGCGTGCTGGGTTTCTTCTTCCATCTCGTGGTTGATACGTTCATAGAGCTTGGACAGGCCCCAGTCTTCATACATCCGTGAGTGAATGAAGTACTGGTCGCGCGCTGCCAGTTCGCCCTTCAGCAACGTGACGAGGTAATTGATTACGTCCGGGTGGCCTTGCATCGCCCTGCTTCTCCATATGAAAACGTCTATGGCACATAGTGTGAACCAGCTTTGCGCCACGGTCACTGAGAAATGCGCAATTCGATGCAAAAAATCGGGCAAACAGTAGTGATATTCATTGAAAAACCGCCCAAATGAGGGCGGTTCTTCTTATCACTTCGACTTAGGCGAGGTTCACGCCCAACGCTTTGGCAATGCCCTCCCCATACGCCGGGTCAGCGTTGAAGAAGTACTGCAACTGGCGCTGGATGACATCTTCACTCACACCCGCCATGGTGCCGGCAATGTTGTTGATCAGCAGCGACCTTTGGGCTTCGCTCATCAGACGGAACAGCGCCCCGGCGTGGCTGTAATAGTCGTTGTCCACACGGTGGTCGTGGCGGTCTGCTGCGCCACTGAGGGCCAAGGCCGGTTCAGCGTGAGCTGGCGACTGCTTGGGGGCGTCAGCGTAGCTATTGGGCTCGTAGTTGGGTGCACCGCCATAGCTGCCCGTGGCCATGGAACCATCACGCTGATAGCTGTTTACGGCGCAGCGTGGCGCGTTTACTGGAAGGTGCTGGTGGTTGGTGCCTACCCGGTAGCGATGCGCGTCGGCGTAGGCGAATACGCGGCCTTGCAGCATGCGGTCAGGCGACAGGCCGACGCCCGGCACCATGTTGCTGGGGCCAAATGCGGCCTGTTCAACTTCAGCAAAGTAGTTGAGCGGGTTGCGGTTGAGCTCCAGCACACCCACTTCGATCAGTGGGTAGTCTTTCTGAGACCAGGTCTTGGTGACGTCGAACGGGTTCTCGGCACGGTTGGCTGCCTCAGCTTCGCTCATCACCTGGATGCACACCGTCCAGCGCGGATACTCACCGCGGTCGATCGCTTCGAAAAGGTCGCGCTGAGCGTAGTCGGGGTCAGTGCCTGCCAGGCGTGCGGCATCGGCAGGTGCGAGGTTCTTGATGCCCTGTTGAGTCTTGAAGTGCCACTTCACCCAGGTGCGCTCACCTTGTGCACTGATCAGGCTGTAGGTGTGGCTGCCAAAACCATGCATGTGCCGGTAGCCATCCGGGATACCCCGGTCGGAGAACAAGATGGTGACCTGGTGCAGCGCCTCAGGCGAGTGCGACCAGAAGTCCCACATCATCTGGGCATTCTTCAGGTTGGTCTGCGGGTGACGCTTCTGGGTATGGATGAAGTCCGGGAATTTCAGCGGGTCGCGGATGAAGAACACCGGGGTGTTGTTGCCAACAATGTCCCAGTTGCCTTCTTCGGTGTAAAACTTCACGGCGAACCCGCGCGGGTCGCGCTCGGTGTCAGCCGAGCCGCGTTCACCACCCACGGTGGAGAAACGCAGGAACGTTTCGGTCTGCTTGCCGACTTGATCGAACAGTTTGGCGCTGGTGTATTGAGTGATGTCACGGGTAACCGTGAAGGTGCCATAAGCACCCGAGCCCTTGGCGTGAACACGGCGCTCCGGAATGTTTTCACGGTTGAAATGGGCGAGCTTCTCGATGAGGTGGAAGTCGTCGAGCAGCAACGGGCCGCGAGGGCCGGCAGATCGGGAGTTCTGGTTATCGGCTACAGGTGCGCCGCTTGCGGTGGTGAGAATCTTGCTCATGGGCTCTCCTTATCAACATTCAGTGCCATGGGATCGGCTTGAGGGAGAGTATCGACGAGCGGCAGCCTTAAACCAAATTCATTAACTGATTCATATCAATAGAAAAAGACAATTTTAGCGAGCACAAAAAACCGGGCACTAGGCCCGGTTTCTTGTAGCAGACAGAACGTCTTACTCGGCAGCTTCTACAGCACCACCGACTGGACGATCAACCAGCTCGACGTACGCCATAGGCGCGTTGTCGCCAGCGCGGAAACCGCACTTCAGGATACGCAGGTAGCCGCCCTGACGGGTGGCGTAGCGCTTGCCCAGATCGTTGAACAGTTTGCCAACAGCGGACTTCGAACGAGTACGGTCGAAGGCCAGACGACGGTTAGCAACGCTGTCTTCCTTGGCCAGGGTGATCAGCGGCTCGGCAACGCGACGCAGTTCCTTGGCTTTCGGCAGGGTGGTTTTGATCAGCTCGTGCTCGATCAGCGACACTGCCATGTTCTGGAACATAGCCTTGCGGTGAGAGCTGGTACGGCTCAGGTGACGTCCACTTTTACGATGACGCATGATTCATTCCTTACCAAACACTACGTTCGGTGATTACGACGATCAGGCGGTCGCCTTGTCGTCTTTCTTAAGACTTGCAGGCGGCCAGTTGTCGAGGCGCATGCCGAGAGACAGACCACGAGAGGCCAGGACGTCCTTGATTTCGGTCAGGGACTTCTTGCCAAGGTTAGGAGTTTTCAACAGCTCTACTTCGGTACGCTGAATCAGGTCGCCGATGTAGTAGATGTTCTCCGCCTTCAGGCAGTTGGCCGAACGTACAGTCAGTTCCAGGTCGTCAACCGGACGCAGCAGGATCGGATCGATCTCGTCTTCCTGCTCGACTACGACAGGCTCGCTGTCACCCTTGAGGTCGACGAACGCGGCCAGCTGCTGTTGCAGGATGGTCGCAGCGCGGCGGATAGCCTCTTCAGGATCCAGGGTGCCGTTGGTTTCCAGATCAATGACCAGCTTGTCCAGGTTGGTACGCTGTTCAACACGGGCGTTCTCGACCACATAGGCGATACGACGCACAGGGCTGAAGGAGGCGTCCAACTGCAGACGGCCAATGCTACGGCTTTCGTCTTCGTCGGTCTGACGGGAGTCGGCCGGCTCGTAACCGCGACCACGAGCTACAGTGAGCTTCATGTTCAGGGCGCCATTAGACGCCAGGTTCGCGATTACGTGATCGGGGTTGACGATCTCGACATCGTGATCCAGCTGAATATCGGCAGCGGTAACCACCCCCGAACCCTTTTTCGACAAGGTCAGCGTAACTTCGTCACGACCGTGCAGTTTGAGAGCCAGGCCTTTCAGGTTCAACAGGATTTCAATGACATCTTCCTGTACACCTTCGATCGCGGAGTACTCATGGAGTACGCCATCGATCTCGGCCTCGACTACTGCACAGCCAGGCATGGAGGACAACAGGATGCGGCGCAGCGCGTTGCCCAGGGTATGGCCGAAGCCACGCTCGAGAGGCTCGAGCGTGATCTTGGCGCGGGTCGGACTGACTACCTGCACATCAATATGGCGGGGAGTCAGGAACTCATTTACCGAAATCTGCATGGATGCACCTATTTTCTAGCCCTTACTTGGAGTAGAGCTCGACAATCAGGTTTTCGTTGATGTCGGCAGACAGGTCGCTGCGAGCAGGAACGTTCTTGAAAACGCCCGACTTTTTAGCAGCATCCACATCAACCCACTCAACGCGGCCACGCTGGGCGCACAGTTCAAGGGCTTGAACAATGCGCAGCTGGTTCAGCGACTTCTCACGAACCGCGACCACGTCACCCGGACGAACTTGGTAGGATGGAATGTTTACAGTTTTACCGTTGACGGTGATCGCTTTGTGCGAAACCAGCTGACGGGACTCGGAACGAGTCGAGCCGAAGCCCATACGGTAAACGACGTTATCCAGGCGGCACTCGAGCAGTTGCAGCAGGTTCTCACCGGTTGCGCCTTTTTTCGAGGCTGCAGCTTGGTAGTAACCGCGGAACTGACGCTCCAGTACACCGTAGATACGACGAACTTTCTGTTTCTCGCGCAGCTGGGTACCGTAGTCGGACTGACGGCCACGGCGCTGGCCGTGGATACCTGGGGCTGCTTCGATGTTGCACTTCGATTCCAGAGCGCGAACGCCGCTCTTCAGGAAAAGGTCAGTGCCTTCACGGCGAGACAGTTTGCATTTTGGACCAATGTAACGTGCCATTTATCTGTCTCCTGATTACACGCGACGCTTCTTCGGCGGACGGCACCCGTTATGCGGGATTGGCGTCACGTCGGTGATGCTGGCGATCTTGTAGCCGCAGCTGTTCAATGCACGAACGGCGGACTCACGACCTGGACCTGGACCCTTGACGTTAACGTCGAGGTTCTTCAGACCGTATTCCAGCGCAGCTTGACCAGCACGCTCGGCAGCAATCTGAGCTGCGAACGGGGTGGATTTGCGCGAACCACGGAAACCCGAACCACCGGAGGTCGCCCAGGACAAAGCATTGCCCTGACGGTCGGTGATGGTCACGATGGTGTTGTTGAAAGACGCATGGATGTGGGCGATGCCATCAACCACTGTCTTTTTGACTTTCTTACGAGGACGAGCAGCAGGTTTTGCCATGTCTATATTCCTGGGCGATTACTTGCGGATCGGCTTACGCGGGCCCTTACGGGTGCGTGCGTTGGTCTTGGTGCGCTGACCGCGAACCGGCAGACCTTTACGATGACGCAGGCCGCGGTAGCAACCCAGGTCCATCAAGCGCTTGATCTTCATGTTGATGTCACGACGCAGGTCACCTTCGGTGGTGAACTTCGCAACTTCGCCACGCAGGGTTTCGATTTGCTCGTCGCTCAGATCCTTGATCTTTGCGGCTGGGTTTACGCCAGCGTCTGCACAGATTTTCTGTGCAGTGGTGCGACCAACACCATAGATGTAGGTCAGCGAGATAACAGCATGCTTGTTATCTGGAATGTTAACGCCTGCAATACGGGCCATTCAGTGGGACTCCAATTGACAGCTACCTACGCCCCGGAAGCCAAGAAATAGGGCGCGAGATAATATCGCTGTAGAAACGAATAATCAACCCAGCAGCACACTAGCTGCTGGGTTTGAAGCACAGGTCACACTCAGCCTTGGCGCTGTTTATGACGCGGTTCTGCGCTGCAGATCACTCGTACGACGCCTTCGCGACGGATGATCTTGCAGTTGCGGCACAGCTTTTTCACCGATGCACGAACTTTCATTACCGACTCCTCGAACCTTAGGGGCGTATCAGCGCAGCAAACCGCTGCCACCGTAGCCTTTCAGGTTGGCTTTCTTCATCAGGGATTCGTACTGGTGCGAAACGAGGTGCGATTGTACTTGGGACATGAAGTCCATCACAACCACTACCACAATCAGCAACGAGGTCCCGCCAAGGTAGAACGGCACATTTGCTGCCACCACCAGGAACTGGGGCAGAAGGCAGACGGCCATCATGTAAAGAGCACCGAACATGGTCAAACGGGTCAGAACGCCATCAATGTAGCGCGCCGACTGCTCACCAGGACGGATACCCGGAATAAAGGCACCGGACTTCTTCAGGTTTTCCGCTACGTCTTTCGGGTTGAACATCAGCGCTGTGTAGAAGAAGCAGAAGAAAATGATCCCTGCACTAAACAGCAAAATGTTCAACGGCTGACCAGGAGCGATCGACTGCGAGATGTCCTGCAGCCAGCCCATACCTTCGGACTGACCGAACCAGGCACCCAGCGAAGCCGGGAACAGCAGAATGCTGCTCGCGAAGATGGCCGGGATAACCCCCGCCATGTTCACTTTCAGCGGCAAGTGGCTGGTCTGCGCAGCGAAGACCTTGCGGCCCTGCTGACGCTTGGCATAATGAACGGCGATGCGCCGCTGACCACGCTCAATGAACACCACGAAACCGATAATCGCTACTGCCAGCAAACCGATAGCGACCAGGGCGAAGATGTTGATATCGCCTGTGCGCGCAGACTCGAAAGACTGCCCGATTGCTCTCGGAAGACCGGCAACGATACCTGCGAAGATCAACATCGAGATACCGTTGCCCACACCGCGCTCGGTGATCTGCTCGCCCAGCCACATCATGAACATCGCGCCCGCCACAAACGTGGAGACGGCGACGACATGGAAGCCCAGGCCTACAGAAAACGCCACGCCCTGGTTGGCCAGGCCAATGGACATGCCAATGGCTTGTACCAGCGCCAGGATAACGGTGCCGTAGCGGGTGTACTGGCTGATCTTGCGACGGCCAGCTTCACCTTCCTTCTTCAACTGCTCCAGTTGCGGGCTGACCGCGGTCATCAGCTGCATGATGATCGATGCCGAAATGTACGGCATGATCCCCAGTGCAAAGATGCTCATGCGCTCAAGCGCGCCACCGGAAAACATGTTGAACAAGCTAAGAATGGTCCCCTCATTCTGCCGAAACAGATCCGCCAGCCGGTCTGGATTGATGCCAGGAACCGGGATATGCGCACCTATCCGATAGACGATGATCGCCATGAACAGAAAGCGCAGACGAGCCCAGAGTTCCGACATCCCGCCCTTACCGAGCGAAGAGAGAGCACCTTGCTTAGCCATTTATTCCTCGAACTTGCCGCCAGCTGCTTCGATAGCCGCACGCGCACCCTTGGTGGCTGCGATGCCCTTGATGGTAACTGCGCGAGTGACTTCGCCAGACAGCATGATTTTCACACGCTGAACGTTCTGGCCGATCACATTGGCATCCTTCAGGGACTGCACGGAAACCACGTCGCCTTCCACCTTGGCCAGCTCGGACAGACGCACTTCTGCGCGGTCCATGGCTTTCAGGGAAACGAAGCCGAACTTCGGCAGACGACGGTGCAGCGGCTGTTGACCGCCTTCGAAGCCCGGAGCGATGGTGCCACCGGAACGGGAGGTCTGACCTTTGTGACCACGGCCACCAGTCTTGCCCAAACCGCTACCGATACCACGACCCGGACGATGCTTCTCGCGACGGGAACCCGGCGCTGGACTCAGATCATTGAGTTTCATCGATTAACCCTCGACCTTCAGCATGTAGTAAGCCTTGTTGATCATCCCGCGGTTCTCGGGAGTATCCTGGACTTCTACAGTGTGACCGATGCGACGCAGGCCCAGGCCTTTAACACACAGGATGTGGTTAGGCAGGCGGCCGGCGGTGCTCTTGATCAGCGTTACTTTTACGGTTGCCATGATCAGAAGATCTCCTCGACGCTCTTGCCGCGCTTGGCAGCAATGGATTCAGGAGATTGCATGGCTTTCAGACCCTTGAAGGTGGCGTAAACCACGTTCACTGGGTTGGTCGAACCGTAGCACTTGGCCAGAACGTTCTGAACACCAGCAACTTCCAGGACAGCACGCATTGCGCCACCGGCGATGATACCGGTACCTTCCGAAGCAGGCTGCATGTAAACCTTCGAGGCGCCGTGGGCAGCCTTGGTGGCGTACTGCAGGGTGGTGCCCTTCAGGTCAACCTGGATCATGTTGCGGCGAGCAGCTTCCATGGCTTTCTGGATCGCAGCAGGTACTTCGCGCGATTTGCCACGGCCGAAGCCAACACGACCTTTACCATCACCTACCACGGTCAGCGCGGTGAAGGTGAAGATACGGCCGCCTTTTACGGTTTTGGCAACGCGGTTAACTTGAACCAGCTTCTCGATGTAGCCTTCGTCGCGCTTTTGATCGTTATTTGCCATAACTTAGAACTCCAGCCCGCCTTCACGAGCAGCATCAGCCAGCGCTTTGACGCGGCCATGGTACTTGAAGCCGGAACGGTCAAAGGCAACTTGAGATACACCGGCGGCTTTCGCGCGCTCAGCTACCAGCTTGCCAACCTTAGTGGCCGCGTCGATGTTGCCAGTGGCGCCATCACGCAGTTCTTTGTCCAAGGTCGAGGCACTTGCCAGAACCTTGCTGCCGTCGGCCGAAATGACCTGGGCATAGATGTGCTGCGAGGAGCGGAACACGCACAGGCGCACGACTTCGAGTTCGTGCATCTTGAGGCGTGCTTTGCGAGCGCGACGCAGTCGAGTAACTTTTTTGTCGGTCATTTGCTAGGCCCTACTTCTTCTTGGCTTCTTTACGACGGACTACTTCGTCCGCGTAACGCACACCTTTACCTTTGTAAGGCTCTGGCGGACGGAAATCGCGGATTTCAGCGGCCACCTGACCCACCAGCTGCTTGTCGATACCCTTGATCAGGATGTCGGTTTGGCTTGGGGTTTCAGCGGTGATACCGGCTGGCAGTTCGTAGTCCACTGGATGCGAGAAGCCCAGAGCCAAGTTCAGGACGGTGCCCTTTGCCTGTGCCTTGTAACCAACACCGACCAGCTGGAGCTTGCGCTCGAAGCCTTGGCTTACGCCTTGGACCATGTTGTTCACCAGAGCGCGGGTGGTACCGGCCATGGCGCGAGCTTGCTGATCACCGTTGCGAGCGACGAAACGCAGCTCGCCAGACTCTTCGGTAACTTCAACAGACGAGTGAACGTTCAGTTCGAGAGTGCCTTTGGCACCCTTCACCGAAAGCTGCTGGCCGGCGAATTTGACTTCGACGCCTGATGGCAGCTTAACGGGGTTCTTAGCGACGCGAGACATGCCTATCTCCCCTTAGAACACTGTGCACAGAACTTCGCCGCCGACACCGGCAGCGCGCGCAGCGCGATCAGTCATCACACCTTTGTTGGTGGAGACGATAGACACGCCCAAACCGCCACGTACTTTCGGCAGGTCTGTGACGGACTTGTACTGGCGCAGGCCTGGACGGCTGGAGCGCTTCAGTTCCTCGATGACCGGACGGCCTTCGAAGTACTTCAGTTCGATCGACAAGGAAGGCTTGGCCTCACCAGTTACCTGGTAGCCGGCGATGTAACCTTCGTCCTTCAGAACTTTGGCAACCGCGACCTTCAGGGTAGAAGAAGGCATGCTTACGACGGACTTTTCAGCCATCTGGGCATTACGGATGCGAGTTAGCATGTCCGCTAACGGGTCCTGCATACTCATGGGCTAGATGCTCCTGATACAAGAATTATTAGCCTTGCGGCTATCACAACCACCTGAGCAGGCAGGGCAAAGTACCCAGGCCCAGGTGAGCCGGTCATTCTAGACACAACGCAGAAACGAAACAAGCCCCATAGAGGGGCTTGTTTGTGGGCGAGGTCACCGGCGGTCGGAAGATTGCTCCCCTTCCACCGGGATCACACCAGCAGTGCTTACCAGGAGGCCTTGACCAGACCCGGTACGTCACCACGCATTGCAGCTTGACGCAGCATGTTACGGCCCAGGCCGAACTTACGGTATACACCGTGAGGACGACCGGTCAGGCGGCAACGGTTGCGCAGGCGGGCAGCGCTGGCATCACGCGGTTGCTTCTGCAGCGCGACAACGGCAGCGAAACGCTCTTCAGGAGAAGCGTTCAGGTTGACGATGGTCGCTTTCAGCTCGGCACGCTTTTTAGCGTACTTGGCTACCGTGAGCTGACGCTTCAGCTCGCGGTTTTTCATGCTCTTCTTGGCCATTTTCCTACTCCAATCAGTTGCGGAACGGGAACTTGAAAGCACGCAGCAGAGCGCGGCCTTCGTCGTCCGAACGAGCAGTGGTGGTCAGGGTGATGTCCAAACCGCGCAGAGCATCGATCTTGTCGTAATCGATTTCCGGGAAGATGATCTGCTCTTTCACGCCCATGCTGTAGTTGCCACGGCCATCGAAGGACTTGGCATTCAGGCCGCGGAAGTCGCGAACCCGAGGCAGGGAGATCGCCAGCAGGCGGTCCAGGAATTCGTACATCTTGTCGCTACGCAGGGTCACCTTGACACCGATCGGCCAGCCTTCGCGGACTTTGAAGCCAGCGATGGATTTACGAGCGAAGGTCACAACCGGCTTTTGACCGGTGATCTTTTCCAGGTCGGCAACAGCGTGCTCGATGACTTTCTTGTCACCGATGGCTTCGCCCAGACCCATGTTCAGGGTGATTTTGGTAACGCGCGGAACTTCCATCACGTTCGACAGCTTAAGTTCTTCCTTAAGCTTAGGAGCGATTTCGTTCCGGTAAATCTCTTTCAGTCGTGCCATGGTCTTCTACCTAGCAGTGTTCAAGCATCAACCGCTTTTTGGGTCGACTTGAAGACACGAATTTTCTTACCGTCTTCTACTTTGAAACCAACGCGGTCAGCCTTGTTGGTTTCACCGTTGAAGATGGCAACGTTGGAAGCGTGCAGAGGCGCTTCTTTCTCGACGATACCGCCCTGAACGCCCGCCATCGGGTTAGGCTTGGTATGACGCTTGACCAGGTTCACGCCACCGATGACCAGACGGTCGTCAGCGAGAACCTTCAGCACCTTACCGCGCTTACCTTTGTCTTTGCCGGCGATCACGATGATCTCGTCGTCACGACGAATCTTTTGCATGTCGGATCTCCTTACAGCACTTCAGGGGCGAGCGAGACGATCTTCATGAACTTCTCGGTACGAAGTTCACGGGTCACTGGCCCGAAGATGCGAGTGCCGATCGGCTCTTGCTTGTTGTTCAGCAGAACAGCAGCGTTGCCGTCGAAACGAATGATGGAACCGTCGGCGCGACGAACACCGTGACGGGTGCGCACAACAACAGCGGTCATCACTTGGCCTTTTTTGACCTTACCGCGCGGAATCGCTTCCTTGACGGTAACTTTGATGATGTCACCGATGCCGGCGTAACGACGGTGCGAACCGCCGAGCACCTTGATGCACATGACGCGACGAGCGCCGCTGTTATCGGCCACATCGAGCATGGATTGAGTCTGAATCATAAAATTTCTCCGACCCCTAGCCCTTAGACTTCAACAGCGCGTTCGAGGACTTCAACCAGTGCCCAGGACTTGGTCTTGGCCAGCGGACGGGTTTCGGTAATGGAAACCTTGTCGCCGATTTTGCACTGGTTGGTTTCGTCGTGCGCGTGCAGCTTAGTCGAACGCTTAACGTATTTACCGTAGATCGGGTGCTTGACGCGACGCTCGATCAGAACGGTGATGGTCTTGTCCATTTTGTCGCTGACGACACGGCCAGTCAGCGTACGGACGGTTTTTTCAGCTTCAGCCATGATCACTTACCTGCCTGCTGGTTGAGCACAGTTTTCACGCGAGCGATGTCACGCTTAACTTGCGAGAGCAGGTGCGACTGCCCCAACTGGCCAGTTGCTTTCTGCATGCGCAGATTGAACTGGTCGCGCAGCAAGCCGAGCAGTTGCTCGTTCAGCTGCTGTGCCGATTTTTCACGAAGTTCATTCGCTTTCATCACATCACCGTCCGCTTAACAAAGGAGGTGGCGAGAGGCAGCTTTGCAGCAGCCAGGGCGAAAGCTTCGCGCGCCAGCTCTTCAGAAACACCCTCGATCTCGTACAGGACTTTACCTGGCTGGATCTGGGCAACCCAGTACTCCACGGAACCCTTACCTTTACCCATACGAACCTCAAGAGGCTTTTTGGAGATCGGCTTGTCCGGGAACACACGGATCCAGATCTTGCCGCCACGTTTTACGTGACGGGTCAGCGCACGACGTGCGGACTCGATCTGGCGAGCGGTGAGGCGACCGCGAGCAACAGCTTTCAGGGCGAATTCGCCGAAGCTGACTTTGCTACCGCGCAGTGCCAGACCACGGTTGTGGCCAGTCATCTGCTTGCGGAATTTTGTACGCTTTGGTTGCAACATTTGGCGTACCCCTTACTTAGCAGCTTTTTTACGAGGCGCTGGTGCTTGTGGTTTCAGTTCTTCTTGGCGACCACCAATTACTTCGCCTTTGAAGATCCAAACCTTCACACCGATCACACCGTAAGTGGTGTGAGCTTCGTAGGTGTTGTAGTCGATATCGGCACGCAGGGTGTGCAGAGGCACACGACCTTCGCGATACCACTCGGTACGAGCAATCTCAGCGCCGCCGAGACGACCGCTCACCTGGATCTTGATGCCCTTGGCACCAATACGCATGGCGTTCTGCACGGCGCGCTTCATGGCGCGACGGAACATTACGCGGCGTTCCAGCTGCTGAGCTACGCTTTGCGCAACCAGCATGGCGTCGAGTTCCGGCTTGCGGATCTCTTCGATGTTGATGTGCACAGGCACACCCATCTGCTTGGTCAGGTCCTGACGCAGCTTCTCGACATCCTCACCCTTCTTGCCGATAACGATACCGGGACGAGCGGTGTGGATGGTGATGCGTGCAGTTTGAGCCGGACGATGAATATCGATACGGCTTACGGACGCGCTTTTTAGTTTGTCGTGGAGGTACTCACGCGTTTTCAGATCCTTCAACAGGTAATCTGCGTAAGTAGCACCGTCTGCGTACCAGACGGAGGTGTGCTCCTTGACGATTCCCAGGCGAATGCCAGTGGGATGTACTTTCTGACCCATCTGATCGACTCCGTTACTTGTCCGCAACCTTGACAGTGATATGGCAAGACCGCTTGACGATGCGATCAGCACGGCCTTTGGCACGTGGCATGATGCGCTTCAGCGAACGCCCTTCGTTGACGAAAACGGTGGAGACCTTCAGGTCATCAACGTCTGCGCCTTCGTTGTGTTCGGCGTTGGCTACGGCCGACTCGAGGACTTTCTTCATGATTTCAGCGGCTTTTTTGCTGCTGAAGGCCAACAGGTTGAGCGCTTCGCCCACCTTCTTCCCGCGGATCTGGTCGGCGACCAAGCGGGCTTTCTGGGCGGAGATGCGAGCGCCCGACAACTTAGCGGCTACTTCCATTTCCTTACCCCTTAACGCTTGGCTTTCTTGTCAGCCACGTGCCCGCGGTAGGTGCGGGTACCGGCGAACTCGCCCAGTTTGTGGCCGACCATGTCTTCGTTCACCAGAACGGGGACGTGTTGACGACCGTTGTGTACGGCGATGGTCAGACCGACCATTTGTGGCAGGATCATCGAACGGCGCGACCAGGTTTTAACTGGCTTGCGATCGTTCTTCTCCACCGCCACTTCGATCTTCTTCAAGAGGTGAAGATCGATAAAAGGACCTTTTTTCAGAGAACGTGGCACTGTCGTATCCCTCTAGTTACTTGCGACGACGGACGATCATATTGTCGGTACGCTTATTACCACGGGTTTTAGCACCCTTGGTTGGGAAGCCCCATGGCGATACCGGATGACGACCACCGGAGGTACGACCTTCACCACCACCATGTGGGTGGTCAACCGGGTTCATGGCAACACCACGAACGGTTGGGCGAACGCCGCGCCAGCGTTTGGCACCAGCTTTACCCAGCGAACGCAGGCTGTGCTCGGAGTTCGAGACTTCGCCCAGGGTCGCACGGCACTCAGCCAGGACTTTACGCATTTCACCAGAGCGCAGACGCAGGGTCACGTAGACACCTTCGCGAGCGATCAGCTGAGCCGAGGCACCAGCGGAACGAGCGATCTGTGCACCTTTACCCGGCTTCAGTTCGATGCCGTGAATGGTGCTACCTACTGGAATGTTGCGCAGCTGCAGGGAGTTACCGGCCTTGATTGGGGCCAGTGCACCTGCGATCAGCTGGTCGCCAGCGCTCACGCCTTTAGGGGCGATGATGTAGCGACGCTCACCGTCTGCGTAGCACAGCAGGGCGATGTGAGCAGTACGGTTTGGATCGTATTCGATACGCTCGACAGTGGCGGGGATGCCATCTTTGTCGTTGCGACGGAAGTCGACCAGACGGTAATGCTGCTTATGACCACCACCTACGTGACGCGTGGTAATACGGCCATTGTTGTTACGACCACCAGACTTCGATTTCTTCTCGAGCAGCGGTGCGTGAGGAGCGCCTTTGTGCAGCTCCTTGTTGACCACCTTGACCACGAAACGGCGGCCAGGGGAAGTCGGTTTGCATTTAACGATTGCCATGATGCACCCCTTCCTTACTCAGCACTGCTGCTGAAATCGAGATCTTGGCCTGGCTGAAGGGAGACGATCGCCTTCTTCCAGTCATTACGCTTGCCCAGACCACGTGCGGTACGCTTGGTTTTACCCAGAACGTTAACAGTCGACACGTTTTCAACTTTTACGTTGAACAGGCCTTCGACAGCTTTCTTGATTTCCAGCTTGGTTGCATCGGTAGCAACCTTGAATACGAACTGGCCTTTCTTCTCAGCCAGAACGGTAGCCTTCTCGGAAACGTGCGGGCCAAGGAGGACTTTAAATACGCGTTCCTGGTTCATCCCAGCAGCTCCTCGAATTTCTTCACGGCCGAGACAGTGATCAACACTTTCTCGTATGCGATCAGACTGACCGGGTCGGAACCTTGTACGTCACGTACATCGACGTGCGGCAGGTTACGAGCAGCCAGGTACAGGTTCTGATCAACAGCGTCGGAAACGATCAACACATCGCTCAGACCCATGCCGTTCAGCTTGTTCAGCAGATCTTTGGTTTTCGGCGCTTCAACAGCGAAGTCCTGAACCACGACCAGACGGTCGCTACGCACCAGCTCAGCGAGGATGGAACGCAGGGCAGCGCGATACATCTTCTTGTTGAGCTTCTGCGAGTGATCTTGAGGGCGAGCTGCGAAGGTGACACCACCGCCACGCCAGATCGGACCACGAGTGGTACCAGCACGAGCACGGCCAGTACCCTTCTGACGCCATGGGCGCTTACCGCCACCAGCCACGTCGGAACGGGTCTTTTGCTGCTTGGTGCCCTGACGGCCGCCGGCCATGTAGGCCACGACTGCTTGGTGTACCAGCGTCTCGTTGAATTCGCCACCGAAAGTCAGTTCGGAAACTTCGATCGCCTGAGCGTCATTTACATTAAGTTGCATGTCAGTTTCCCCTTAACCGCGAGCCTTGACAGCTGGACGTACAACCACGTCGCCGCCAGTAGCGCCTGGAACGGCACCTTTGACGAGCAGCAGGTTGCGCTCAGCGTCTACGCGAACAACTTCCAGGGACTGCACAGTCACGCGCTCGGCGCCCATGTGACCGGACATTTTCTTGCCCTTGAACACACGACCAGGAGTCTGGCACTGGCCGATGGAACCTGGGACACGGTGCGACACGGAGTTACCGTGGGTGTTGTCCTGGCCACGGAAGTTCCAGCGCTTGATGGTACCGGCGAAGCCTTTACCTTTGGACTGACCAGTAACGTCTACCAGCTGGCCTGCAGCGAAGAGTTCAGCTTTGATCAGATCGCCAGCCTGGAAATCGCCTTCTTCAAGACGGAACTCCCAAACACCGCGACCAGCGGCAACGTTGGCCTTGGCGAAGTGGCCTGCCTGAGCGGCAGTCACACGCGAAGCACGACGCTCGCCGACAGTGACTTGCACTGCACGGTAGCCATCGGTTTCTTCAGTTTTGAACTGGGTGACACGATTCGGCTCGATCTCGATGACCGTGACCGGAATGGAGACACCTTCTTCGGTGAAAATGCGGGTCATACCGCACTTGCGACCGATTACACCAATAGTCATGTTGTAAACCTCATGAGTGTACGGGGCTTTCACCCGCTATGGCCGCCCATTTCAGAGCGTTACACGACTAGACCGAAGTCTTAGCCGAGGCTGATCTGTACTTCCACACCTGCCGCCAGATCAAGCTTCATCAGCGCATCAACGGTTTTATCCGTTGGCTGGACGATGTCCAGAACACGCTTATGAGTGCGAATCTCGTACTGGTCACGCGCGTCTTTGTTGACGTGCGGAGAGACCAGAACGGTGAAACGCTCTTTGCGGGTAGGCAGTGGAATTGGACCACGCACTTGTGCACCAGTACGTTTCGCGGTTTCCACGATTTCCTGGGTGGATTGGTCGATCAGGCGATGGTCGAAAGCCTTCAACCTGATTCGGATTTGCTGATTTTGCATTGGATTTCAGACTCCAGGCTGTTCCCAACGGACGCACTACGCCCGCTAAAAGGAGGCGTGATTCTATAGACGCCCCCAATTAGTGTCAACCCAATAAAAAAAACCCCCGCTGAGCGGGGGTTTTTTCAATCGGTCGAGTGATTACTCGATGATTTTGGCCACAACGCCGGCGCCGACGGTACGACCGCCTTCACGGATAGCGAAGCGCAGACCGTCTTCCATTGCGATGGTTTTGATCAGGGTAACAGTCATCTGAATGTTGTCACCTGGCATTACCATTTCAACGCCTTCCGGCAGTTCGCAGTTACCGGTCACGTCAGTGGTACGGAAGTAGAACTGAGGACGGTAGCCTTTGAAGAACGGCGTGTGACGGCCGCCTTCTTCCTTCGACAGGACGTAGACTTCTGCGGTGAACTTGGTGTGCGGCTTGACCGAACCTGGCTTGACCAGAACCTGGCCACGCTCAACGTCGTCACGCTTGGTACCACGCAGCAGAACGCCGCAGTTCTCGCCAGCACGGCCTTCGTCCAGCAGCTTGCGGAACATCTCAACACCGGTGCAGGTGGTGGTGGTGGTGTCACGCAGACCAACGATTTCCAGCGGATCCTGAACGCGGACGATACCACGCTCGATACGGCCAGTTACAACGGTACCACGGCCCGAGATCGAGAATACGTCTTCGATCGGCATCAGGAATGGCTGGTCGATGGCACGAACGGGCTCAGGAATGTAGCTGTCCAGAGTTTCTACCAGCTTCTTGACAGCGGTAGTGCCCATTTCGTTGTCGTCTTTGCCTTCCAGCGCCATACGAGCCGAACCGATGATGATCGGGGTGTCGTCGCCTGGGAAGTCGTAGGTGGACAGCAGGTCGCGAACTTCCATCTCGACCAGTTCCAGCAGCTCAGCGTCGTCTACCAGGTCAGCCTTGTTCAGGAAGACCACGATGTACGGAACGCCAACCTGACGGGACAGCAGGATGTGCTCACGGGTTTGTGGCATCGGACCATCGGCGGCCGAGCAAACCAGGATCGCGCCGTCCATCTGGGCAGCACCGGTGATCATGTTCTTCACGTAGTCAGCGTGACCTGGGCAGTCAACGTGAGCGTAGTGACGAATGGTCGAGTTGTACTCAACGTGAGCGGTGTTGATGGTGATACCGCGCGCTTTTTCTTCTGGAGCCGAGTCGATCTTGTCGAACTCAACGACTGCCGAACCGAAGACTTCGGAGCAGACGCGAGTCAGAGCTGCGGTCAGAGTGGTCTTACCGTGGTCAACGTGGCCGATAGTGCCGACGTTAACGTGGGGAAGGGAACGATCAAATTTTTCTTTAGCCACGACAGTGAACCTCTTGCCTAAAGGGGATTAGCCTTGTTTTTTAACGAGTGCTTCGACGATGTTCGACGGAGCTTCGGCGTATTTGGAGAATTCCATGGAGTAGCTTGCGCGACCCTGAGACATGGAACGAACGTCGGTCGCGTAACCGAACATCTCTCCGAGCGGAACTTCAGCGCGGACGACGCGGCCGGAGACCGATTCATCCATACCCTGTACCAGACCACGACGACGGTTCAGGTCACCCATCACGTCACCCAGGTAGTCTTCCGGGGTTACAACTTCGACTTTCATGATCGGCTCGAGAACCACGCCACCGCCCTTCTGGGCCAGTTGCTTGGTTGCCATCGAAGCAGCGATTTTGAACGCCATTTCGTTGGAGTCGACGTCGTGGTACGAACCGTCGAATACCGTGGCCTTGAGGCCGATCAGAGGATAACCGGCAACAACGCCGTTTTTCATCTGCTCTTCGATACCCTTCTGGATCGGGGCAATGAATTCCTTAGGAATTACACCACCCACGACTTCGTTCTTGAATTCCAGACCTTCGGTGATGTTGCCTTTCGCATCAACTTCCGGCTCCGAGAAACGGATCCAGCAGTGACCGAACTGACCACGACCACCCGACTGACGAACGAATTTGCCTTCGATCTCAACGTTGGACTTGGTGATCTTCTCGCGGTACGAAACCTGCGGCTTGCCGATGTTGGCTTCGACGTTGAATTCGCGCTTCATGCGGTCAACGAGGATGTCCAGGTGCAGCTCACCCATACCGGAGATGATGGTCTGGCCAGTCTCTTCGTCGGTCTTGACGCGGAACGACGGGTCTTCCTGGGCCAGCTTGCCCAGTGCGATGCCCATCTTCTCCTGGTCAGCCTTGGTTTTTGGCTCTACGGAGAGCGAAATAACCGGCTCAGGGAAGTCCATACGCTCGAGAATGATTGGCTTGTCGGCGTTGCACAGGGTTTCGCCCGTGGTCACGTCTTTCATGCCGATCAGAGCCGCGATGTCACCAGCGCGAACTTCTTTGATCTCTTCACGCTGGTTGGCGTGCATCTGCACCATACGGCCAACGCGCTCTTTCTTGCCTTTGACCGAGTTGATGACCGAGTCACCGGAGGTCAGAACGCCCGAGTAAACGCGAACGAAGGTCAGCGTACCCACGAACGGGTCAGTCGCGATCTTGAACGCCAGGGCCGAGAACGGCTCGTCGTCGTCAGCGTGACGCTCGTCCTTGCGGACAGCCGGGTCTTCTTTGTCCAGGTCCTTGTCGTCCGGGTTGATACCCTGAATTGCAGGGATCTCGGTCGGAGCAGGCAGGAACTCGATGACGGCGTCGAGAACCAGGGGAACACCCTTGTTCTTGAACGACGAACCGCAGACAGCCGGAACGATTTCGCTGGCCAGGGTGCGCGCGCGCAGGCCTGCCTTGATCTCTTCGACGGTCAGCTCACCTTCTTCAAGGTACTTGTTCATCAGTTCTTCGTTGGCTTCGGCGGCGGCTTCAACCATGTTGTTGCGCCACTCTTCAGCCAGCTCCAGCATATCGGCAGGAATCTCTTCCTCGCGATAGGTGGTGCCTTTGTCGTCTTCGTTCCAGTAGATAGCCTTCATCTTGATCAGGTCGACCTGACCCTGGAAGTTATCTTCCGAACCGATAGCCAGCTGGATCGGAACCGGGGTGTGACCCAGGCGGTTCTTGATCTGGCCTACGACGCGCAGGAAGTTGGCACCGGCACGGTCCATCTTGTTCACGTAGACGATACGTGGAACACCGTATTTGTTGGCCTGACGCCATACGGTTTCGGACTGCGGCTCAACGCCGGAGGTACCGCAGAACACGACGACCGCGCCGTCGAGTACGCGCAGCGAACGTTCTACTTCAATGGTGAAGTCAACGTGGCCGGGGGTATCGATGACGTTAACGCGGTAGTTGTCATACTGACCAACAGAACCTTTCCAGAAGGTGGTAACGGCAGCGGAGGTAATGGTAATACCCCGCTCCTGCTCCTGCACCATCCAGTCGGTGGTCGCGGCGCCGTCGTGCACCTCGCCCATTTTGTGGCTCAAACCTGTGTAGAACAGGATCCGCTCGGTAGTGGTAGTTTTGCCCGCGTCAACGTGGGCGCAAATACCAATGTTGCGGTAGCGGTTAATTGCTGTAGTACGAGCCATAAAGCCCTCGCAAAATGATTGATGCTTGAATTAGAAGCGGTAGTGCGAGAACGCTTTGTTGGCCTCGGCCATACGGTGCACGTCTTCACGCTTCTTGACTGCAGCACCCTTGCCTTCAGCAGCATCCAGCAGCTCGCCGGCCAGGCGCAGAGCCATCGACTTCTCGCCGCGCTTGCGGGCGTAGTCTACGAGCCAGCGCATTGCCAGAGCGTTACGACGGGAGGGACGAACTTCAACCGGAACCTGGTAAGTAGCACCGCCGACACGACGGGACTTAACTTCGACCAGCGGAGCGATGGCGTCGAGAGCTTTCTCGAAGATTTCCAGGGGGTCGCTGTTCTTGCGCGCTTTGACAGTATCCAGGGCACCGTAAACGATGCGCTCGGCTACGGCCTTCTTGCCGCTTTCCATCACGTGGTTCATGAACTTGGCAAGAATCTGAGATCCGTACTTAGGATCGTCGAGAATCTCACGTTTTGCTGCTACACGACGTCTTGGCATGATAAGCCCTCAAACGGTCTTCAGGTTAGCCCGGGACGTGGGTCTGCGACCCCTGCCCGACCTTACTCTTATCGACTCAAAAAAATGGATGTCTGCAAACGGCCGATTACTTCGGACGCTTGGTACCGTACTTCGAACGACCCTGGTTACGGCCTTTAACGCCCGAAGTATCCAGAGAGCCGCGAACGGTGTGGTAACGAACACCTGGCAAGTCTTTTACACGGCCGCCACGGATCAGGACGACGCTGTGCTCTTGCAGGTTGTGGCCTTCACCACCGATGTACGAGGAAACCTCGAAACCGTTGGTCAGACGCACACGGCATACTTTACGCAGTGCCGAGTTAGGTTTTTTCGGCGTGGTGGTGTACACACGGGTGCACACGCCACGACGTTGCGGGCAGTTCTGCAGCGCAGGAACGTCGGACTTTTCGACCGAACGCTTACGCGGCTGACGTACCAGCTGGTTGATAGTTGCCATCTACTAGCTCCACTGATTGTCTTGCGACGCTATTGTCTTGCAAGAAAGCCAAAAATTGGCGAGACGGAGCCTCACCAAATTTAAGGGTACAAAAGTCTAAAGAGGATCTTGCACCCAGTCAAGACGAAGCCCCGGCCCTCCTCGCCCGATCATCGGCAACATTTCATGTCAGCGATGATCGTTCGAGGCTGCCGGGGCCCTGCCCTGTACTCAGTTACCGCTGGAGTTCAGTGCTTCGGTCAGTGCGGCTTCAACCTCACTGGCGCTCACACGCAGCGGCTTGTCTGCTTCACGGCGACGCTTGCGCTCGCTGTGGTAGGCCAGACCGGTACCGGCCGGGATCAGACGACCCACGACCACGTTCTCTTTCAGGCCGCGCAGGTAATCGCGCTTGCCGGTTACCGCCGCTTCGGTCAGCACGCGGGTGGTTTCCTGGAAGGAAGCCGCGGAGATGAACGACTCGGTCGACAGCGACGCCTTGGTGATACCCAGCAGCACACGGGTGAACTTGGAGACGAACTTGTCGTCGCCAGCCAGGCGCTCGTTCTCTACCAGCACCTGAGTCAGTTCCATCTGGTCGCCCTTGATGAAGCTGGAATCGCCCGACTCGGAGATCTCGACCTTGCGCAGCATCTGACGCAGGATGGTCTCGATGTGCTTGTCGTTGATCTTCACGCCCTGCAGACGGTAAACGTCCTGGATCTCGTTGACGATGTACTTCGCCAACGCGCTCACACCCAGCAGACGCAGGATGTCGTGCGGATCGCTCGGGCCGTCGGAGATGACTTCGCCGCGGTTTACCTGTTCGCCTTCGAAGACGTTCAGGTGGCGCCACTTCGGAATCAGCTCTTCGTACGGATCGCTGCCGTCGGTCGGGGTAATGACCAGGCGACGCTTGCCCTTGGTCTCTTTACCGAACGCGATGGTGCCACTGACTTCAGCCAGAATCGAGGCTTCTTTCGGACGGCGCGCTTCGAACAGGTCGGCAACGCGCGGCAGACCACCGGTGATGTCACGGGTCTTGGACGTTTCTTGCGGGATACGCGCAATAACATCACCCACACCGATCTGCGCACCGTCAGCAACACCCACCAAGGCGTTGGCAGGCAGGAAGTACTGCGCCGGTACGTCAGTACCTGGCAGGTACAGATCCTTGCCGTTGACATCTACCATCTTGATCGCCGGACGAATTTCCTTGCCAGCGGCAGGGCGATCCTTGACGTCCAGGACCTCGATGTTGGTCAGGCCGGTCAGCTCGTCGGTCTGGCGCTTGATGGTGATGTTTTCTTCCATGCCCACGAAGGTCACGGTACCTTTGAGCTCGGTCACGATCGGGTGGGTGTGCGGGTCCCACTTGGCGACGATTGCGCCAGCTTCGACCTTGTCACCTTCCTTGACGGAAATTACCGCACCGTAAGGCAGCTTGTAACGCTCACGCTCACGGCCGAACTCATCGGCAATCGCCAGTTCGCCCGAACGGGATACGGCAACCAGGTTACCGTCAGCGCGCTCGACCTGCTTCAGGTTGTGCAGACGAACCATACCGCCGTTCTTCACCTGGACGCTGTCGGCAGCCGAGGTACGGCTTGCAGCACCACCGATGTGGAACGTACGCATGGTCAGCTGGGTACCCGGCTCACCGATCGACTGTGCAGCGATAACGCCGACAGCTTCACCGATGTTCACCTGGTGACCGCGAGCCAGGTCACGGCCGTAGCACTTGGCGCAGATGCCGTAGCGGGTTTCGCAGTTGATCGGCGAACGCACGATCACTTCGTCGATGCTGTTCAGCTCGATGAACTCGACCCACTGCTCGTCGACCAGCGTACCGGCCGGCACGATTACATCCTCGGTGCCTGGCTTGAACACGTCACGGGCAATGACACGGCCCAGTACACGCTCACCCAGCGGCTCTACAACGTCGCCACCTTCGATGTGCGGCGTCATCACCAGGCCTTGGTCGGTACCGCAATCGATCTCCGTTACCACCAGGTCCTGCGCAACGTCTACCAGACGACGGGTCAGGTAACCCGAGTTCGCGGTCTTCAGTGCGGTATCCGCCAGACCTTTACGAGCACCGTGCGTCGAGATGAAGTACTGAAGTACGCTCAGGCCTTCACGGAAGTTCGCGGTGATTGGCGTCTCGATGATGGAGCCGTCAGGCTTGGCCATCAGGCCACGCATACCGGCCAGCTGACGGATCTGGGCAGCGGAACCCCGCGCACCGGAGTCAGCCATCATGTACATGGAGTTGAAGGACTCCTGATCGACTTCGTTGCCCTCGCGGTCGATGACCTTCTCTTTCGAGAGGTTGGCCATCATCGCCTTGGACACTTCGTCGTTCGCCTTGGACCACAAGTCGATGACCTTGTTGTACTTCTCGCCCTGGGTTACCAGGCCGGACGCATACTGGCTCTCGATCTCTTTCACTTCATCGGTAGCGTTACCGATGATGCGGGCTTTCTCATCCGGGATGACAAAGTCGTTCACACCGATGGAAACACCGGAGATGGTCGAATAAGCGAAACCGGTGTACATCAGCTGGTCAGCGAAGATGACGGTCTCTTTCAGACCCACCACGCGGTAGCACTGGTTGATCAGCTTGGAGATCGCCTTTTTCTTCATCGGCTGGTTGACCACGTCGTACGGCAGGCCTGCCGGAACAACCTGGAACAACAGCGCACGGCCGACGGTGGTATCGACGATACGGGTATTCTTGGTCACGCTGCCATCGCGGTCTTTCACGGTTTCGTTGATACGAACCTTGATTTTCGCGTGCAGGGCGGCCTCGCCGGCGCGGAATACGCGGTCGACTTCCTGCAGGTCGGCAAATACGCGCCCTTCGCCCTTGGCGTTGATGGCTTCACGGGTCATGTAATACAGACCCAGTACAACGTCCTGCGACGGAACGATGATTGGCTCACCGTTGGCTGGCGACAGAATGTTGTTGGTCGACATCATCAGCGCGCGCGCTTCGAGCTGGGCTTCCAGGGTCAGCGGCACGTGAACGGCCATCTGGTCACCGTCGAAGTCGGCGTTGTACGCCGCACACACCAGCGGGTGCAGCTGAATGGCCTTGCCTTCGATCAGAACCGGCTCGAACGCCTGAATACCCAGACGGTGCAGGGTGGGTGCACGGTTGAGCAGTACGGGGTGTTCGCGGATGACCTCGGCGAGTACGTCCCAAACCTCGGGCAGCTCGCGCTCGACCATCTTCTTGGCAGCCTTGATGGTGGTCGCCAGGCCGCGCATTTCGAGCTTGCCGAAAATGAACGGCTTGAACAGCTCGAGGGCCATCTTCTTCGGCAGACCGCACTGGTGCAGACGCAGGGTCGGGCCTACGGTAATTACCGAACGGCCAGAGTAGTCCACGCGCTTGCCGAGCAAGTTCTGACGGAAGCGACCTTGCTTACCTTTGATCATGTCAGCCAGGGACTTCAGCGGACGCTTGTTCGAGCCAGTGATGGCGCGACCGCGACGGCCGTTGTCCAGCAGGGCGTCGACCGCTTCCTGCAGCATGCGCTTTTCGTTGCGCACGATGATGTCCGGTGCCGACAGATCCAGCAGGCGCTTCAGACGGTTGTTACGGTTGATCACCCGACGATACAGGTCGTTCAGGTCGGAGGTCGCGAAGCGGCCGCCATCCAGCGGTACCAGCGGACGCAGGTCCGGCGGCAATACTGGCAGGACGGTCAGAACCATCCACTCAGGCAGGTTGCCCGAGCCCTGGAAAGCTTCCATCAGCTTCAGGCGCTTGGACAGCTTCTTGATCTTGGTTTCCGAGTTGGTCTGCGGAATTTCTTCACGCAGGCGGCCAATCTCGTGCTCCAGGTCGATCGCGTGCAGCAGCTCGCGGACAGCCTCGGCACCCATGCGGGCGTCGAAGTCGTCACCGAACTCTTCCAGCGCTTCGAAGTACTGCTCGTCGTTCAGCAGCTGACCTTTTTCAAGGGTGGTCATGCCCGGGTCGATAACGACGTAGCTCTCGAAGTAGAGAACGCGCTCGATATCACGCAGGGTCATGTCCATCAGCAGGCCGATACGGGACGGCAGCGACTTCAGGAACCAGATGTGGGCAACCGGCGAGGCCAGTTCGATGTGCGCCATGCGCTCACGACGAACCTTGGCCAGGGCAACTTCAACGCCGCACTTCTCGCAGATGACGCCGCGGTGCTTGAGGCGCTTGTACTTGCCGCACAGGCACTCGTAGTCCTTGACTGGGCCAAAGATCTTGGCGCAGAACAGGCCGTCACGCTCGGGTTTGAACGTACGGTAGTTGATGGTTTCCGGCTTCTTAACTTCACCGAACGACCACGAACGGATCATTTCAGGCGACGCCAGACCGATGCGGATGGCGTCGAACTCTTCGACTTGACCCTGGTTTTTCAGCAGATTCAGTAGGTCTTTCAAGGCCTTTCCTCCTGGCGGAGCAGGGAGCGGGCATTACCTGCCCCACTCCCCTTCGCGTCACGTGTTATTCGGTTTCCAGATCGATATCGATACCGAGCGAACGGATCTCTTTGATCAACACGTTGAAGGACTCGGGCATGCCCGGCTCCATACGGTGATCGCCATCCACGATGTTCTTGTACATCTTGGTACGGCCGTTCACGTCGTCCGACTTCACTGTGAGCATTTCTTGCAGGGTGTATGCCGCGCCGTATGCTTCCAGCGCCCACACTTCCATCTCCCCGAAACGCTGACCACCGAACTGCGCCTTACCACCCAGCGGCTGCTGGGTAACCAGGCTGTAGGAACCAGTGGAACGCGCGTGCATCTTGTCGTCCACCAAGTGGTTCAGCTTAAGCATGTACATGTAACCAACGGTCACAGGACGCTCGAACTTGTTGCCGGTACGGCCATCGAACAGCACCATCTGGCCGCTCTCTGGCAGGTCGGCCAGTTTCAGCATGGCCTTGATCTCGCGCTCTTTGGCACCATCGAAGACCGGGGTAGCCATTGGCACACCTTTCTTCAGGTTATGGGCCAGGGCCAGGATCTCTTCGTCAGTGAACTCGTCGAGGTTTTCCTGACGACCACCGATCTCGTTGTAGACCTCGGTCAGGAACACGCGCAGCTCTGCAGCCTTGCGTTGCTCTTCGATCATGCGGTCGATCTTCTCGCCCAGGCCTTTGGCTGCGAGGCCCAGGTGGGTTTCAAGGATCTGACCGACGTTCATACGCGAAGGTACGCCCAGCGGGTTGAGCACGACGTCTACCGGCGTACCGTTGGCATCGTGAGGCATGTCTTCAACCGGCATGATAACCGAGACAACACCTTTGTTACCGTGACGGCCCGCCATCTTGTCACCCGGCTGGATGCGACGGCGGATAGCCAGGTAGACCTTGACGATCTTCAGTACGCCCGGTGCCAGGTCATCGCCCTGCTGCAGCTTGCGCTTCTTGTCTTCGAACTTGTCGTCCAGCAGACGGCGACGGTCGACGATGTACTGCTGAGCCTTTTCCAGCTGCTCGTTCAGTGCATCCTCAGCCATGCGCAGTTTGAACCACTGGCCGTGCTCCAGGCCGTCCAGCACCTCGTCGGAAACCACGGTGCCTTTCTTCAGGCCCGCACCACCGTCGACCACCTGGCCGTTCAGAGCAGAGCGCAGACGTTCGAAGGTAGCGCCTTCAACGATGCGGAACTCTTCGTTGAGGTCCTTGCGGATCTCGTCCAGCTGCATCTTCTCGATGGCCAGGGCGCGGCTGTCGCGCTCGACGCCATCACGGGTGAAGACCTGTACGTCGATGACAGTACCCTTGGTGCCGGTTGGCACGCGCAGGGAGGTGTCCTTAACGTCGCTGGCCTTCTCACCGAAGATTGCGCGCAGGAGTTTTTCTTCCGGCGTCAGCTGGGTTTCGCCTTTTGGCGTTACCTTGCCGACCAGGATGTCACCGGCGCCGACTTCAGCACCCACGTAGACAATACCGGCTTCGTCCAGTTTGTTCAGTGCAGCTTCACCCACGTTCGGGATGTCCGCAGTGATTTCTTCTGGACCAAGCTTGGTGTCACGGGCCACACAGGTCAGTTCCTGAATGTGGATGGTGGTGAAGCGATCTTCCTGGACCACACGCTCGGACAGGCAGATGGAGTCTTCGAAGTTGAAGCCGTTCCACGCCATGAACGCGATGCGCATGTTCTGGCCCAGTGCCAGTTCACCCATGTCGGTGGACGGGCCGTCAGCCATGATGTCGCCGCGCTGAACCTTGTCACCCTTGCTCACCAGCGGACGCTGGTTGATGCAGGTGTTCTGGTTCGAACGGGTGTACTTGGTCAGGTTGTAGATATCTACACCTGCTTCGCCGGTTTCCACTTCGTCATCGGCCACGCGAACCACGACACGGCTGGCGTCGACCGAGTCGATCACACCACCACGGCGAGCAACCACGCAGACACCGGAGTCACGGGCAACGTTGCGCTCCATGCCAGTACCTACCAGCGGCTTGTCAGCGCGCAGTGTCGGTACAGCCTGACGCTGCATGTTCGAGCCCATCAACGCACGGTTGGCGTCGTCGTGCTCGAGGAACGGAATCAGCGACGCTGCGACAGAAACAACCTGCTTCGGCGAAACGTCCATCAGGGTGACGTCTTCCGGCGCCTTGACGGTGAATTCGTTCAGGTGACGGACCGCTACCAGTTCGTCGATCAGCTGCTTCTTGTCGTTCATCGCGGCCGAAGCCTGGGCGATCACGTGATCAGCCTCTTCGATGGCGGACAGGAACACGATGTCGTCGCTGACCACCCCTTCCTTCACCACGCGATACGGGCTTTCGAGGAAGCCGTACTGGTTGGTGCGGGCATAGGCTGCCAGGGAGTTGATCAGACCGATGTTCGGACCTTCAGGGGTCTCGATCGGGCACACGCGACCGTAGTGGGTCGGGTGTACGTCACGGACTTCGAAGCCGGCACGCTCACGGGTCAGACCGCCCGGGCCGAGTGCAGAGACACGGCGCTTGTGGGTGATCTCGGACAGCGGGTTGTTCTGGTCCATGAACTGCGAGAGCTGGCTGGAGCCGAAGAACTCTTTCACCGCCGCCGCAACCGGCTTGGCGTTGATCAGGTCCTGCGGCATCAAGCCTTCGCTTTCGGCCATCGACAGACGTTCCTTGACCGCGCGCTCTACACGCACCAGGCCTACACGGAACTGGTTCTCGGCCATCTCGCCGACGCAACGTACACGACGGTTACCCAGGTGGTCGATGTCGTCGACGATACCTTTGCCGTTACGGATATCGACCAGGGTCTTCAGAACCTCGACGATGTCTTCCTTGCTCAGCACACCCGAACCTTCGATTTCGGTGCGACCGATACGACGGTTGAACTTCATGCGACCTACAGCGGACAGGTCGTAGCGCTCGGCGCTGAAGAACAGGTTGTTGAACAGGGTCTCGGCAGCATCCTTGGTCGGCGGCTCGCCGGGACGCATCATGCGGTAGATCTCTACCAGCGCTTCCAGCTGGTTGCTGGTGGTGTCGATCTTCAGCGTGTCGGAGATGAACGGACCACAGTCGATGTCGTTGGTGTACAGGGTCTCGATACGGACGACCTGTGCCTTCGCGACCTTGATCAGCAGATCGGTGGTCAACTCGGTGTTGCATTCGGCCAGGATTTCGCCGGTAGCCGGGTGCACAATGGCCTTGGCGGTGGTGCGGCCCAGGACGTATTCCATAGGAACGTCCAGCTGCTTCACGCCAGCCTTTTCGATCTGGTTGATGTGGCGCGCAGTGATACGGCGGCCTTGCTCAACGATGACCTTGCCGCTTTCGTCATGGATGTCCATGACCGCGACTTCACCACGCAGACGCTGCGGCACCAGTTCCAGGCTGAGTTTCTCGCCGGAAATGTGGAACACGTTGGTGGTGTAGAAGGTATTGAGCACTTCTTCAGTGCTGTAACCCAGCGCACGCAACAGCACCGAGGCCGGCAGTTTGCGGCGACGGTCGATACGCACGAATACGCAGTCCTTCGGGTCGAACTCGAAGTCCAGCCAGGAACCGCGGTAAGGGATGATGCGAGCGGAGTACAGCAGCTTGCCCGAGCTGTGAGTCTTGCCACGGTCGTGGTCGAAGAACACACCAGGCGAACGGTGCAGCTGGGAAACGATCACACGCTCGGTACCGTTGATTACAAAGGTACCGTTCTCAGTCATCAGGGGGATTTCACCCATGTAGACTTCTTGCTCTTTGATGTCCTTGATCGCTTTGTTCGACGATTCCTTGTCGAAGATGATCAGGCGCACCTTGACCCGCAGTGGGACCGCGAAGGTCACGCCACGCAGGACACATTCCTTCACATCGAAGGCGGGTTCGCCCAGGCGATAGCCTACGTACTCCAAGGCAGCATTGCCGGAGTAGCTGATGATCGGAAATACCGATTTGAAGGCCGCGTGCAGGCCGACGTCGCGGAAGTTATCCTTGGATGCTCCCGCTTGCAGGAATTCGCGATACGAATCCAGCTGGATGGCCAGGAGGTAAGGCACATCCATAACGTCCGGCAACTTGCTAAAGTCCTTGCGGATACGTTTTTTCTCAGTGTATGAGTAAGCCATCAGCGTTCCCCAGCTTGGTCACCTGCTTGTTTGGCTTCTCCCGGCGGGAGCAGCCAGAAAATCGTGCAAACCCCTTGGTTTGCGCCACCCACATGGGTGTTTTGCAGCTCGTTATCGGGGCCGGCTTGGCCGGCCGCCAATAACGGAAAAAGGCCGGTGGCGCAAGCCACCAGCCATCAGCCCTTTGCTCAATGCTCGGACTGGAGTCGCAAAGTCGAGATTACTTCAGCTCGACTTTAGCGCCTGCTTCTTCCAGCTTCTTCTTAGCGTCTTCAGCGGCTTCTTTCGAAACGCCTTCAGCTACAACCTGAGGAGCGCCATCGACTTTCTCTTTGGCTTCTTTCAGGCCCAGACCGGTCAGTTCGCGAACGGCTTTGATCACGTTCACTTTCTTGTCGCCGGCTTCAACCAGAACAACGTTGAACTCGGTCTGCTCTTCAACAACGGCAGCAGCAGCAGCTGGGCCAGCGGCGGCAACAGCAGCGGTAACACCGAAGGTTTCTTCCATCGCTTTGATCAGCTCAACAACTTCCAGAACGGTTTTCTGGCCGATGGCTTCGATGATTTGCTCGTTAGTCAGGGACATGACTTAAATCCTGTATTGGGGTGACAGCCTACGCAGCCATCAAATTAAACGAATGATTTTGAAAGAGTCGCGCGTGCCTTAGGCAGCGGTAGCTTCTTTCTGGTCGCGAATGGCTGCCAGAGTACGAGCCAGCTTGCTGGTAGCGCCTTGGATCACGCTCATCAGTTTCGCAATAGCTTCGTCGCGGGTCGGCAGGGTAGCCAACACGTCGATCTGGTTCGCTGCAATGAAATTGCCGTCAAACGCAGCTGCCTTGATCTCGAACTTGTCCTGACCCTTGGCGAACTCTTTGAACAGACGAGCAGCAGCGCCCGGGTGTTCGTTGGAGAAAGCAATCAGGGTCGGGCCTTTGAACACGTCGTTGAGGATCGAATATTCGGTCCCTTCAACAGCGCGCTTGAGCAGGGTGTTACGTACGACACGTACGTAAACGCCAGCTTCGCGGGCCTCTTTACGGAGTCCGGTCATTGCGCTTACAGTCACACCACGGGCATCGGCCACGACAGCGGACAGAGCGACTTTGGCAGCCTCGTTGACTTCAGCGACGATGGCCTTCTTGTCTTCGAGTTTAATTGCCACGGGTTTACTCCTGGTTTTTACCGTTTCATCTGGCCGAAGCCGGATGTCGTTTTGGTGTCTGATTCGGTAACGAATCGGGAGCACCATCTGCGTGGGCTGGTGTTTTAAGGCTTGCGCCACCTACGGTCTTGGATAGCCCCCGCCAGGCAGGGACCCCAATTTTTGCTGGCGGTGCGACAGGTCGCACCGCCATGTTCTTACACGTCCAGCGAGCTCTGATCGATGACCAGACCTGGGCCCATGGTGGTGCTCAGGGTAACGCGCTTGACGTAGATACCTTTCGAGGAAGCAGGCTTGATACGCTTCAGATCAGCGATCAGGGCTTCAACGTTTTCCTTCAGCTTGCCAGCTTCAAAGCCGATCTTGCCAACGGAGGTATGGATGATACCGTTTTTGTCGGTACGATAGCGAACCTGACCAGCCTTGGCGTTTTTCACGGCAGTGGCTACGTCTGGGGTTACGGTACCCACTTTCGGGTTAGGCATCAGGCCGCGAGGACCCAGAACCTGACCCAGCTGACCTACAACGCGCATGGCATCTGGCGATGCGATAACTACGTCATAGTTCAGGTCGCCGCCTTTCATTTCGGCAGCCAGGTCGTCCATACCTACGCGGTCAGCGCCGGCAGCCAGAGCGGCCTCAGCAGCTGGACCCTGGGTGAAGACGGCAACGCGAACGGTCTTGCCAGTGCCGTGCGGCAGCACGGTAGCGCTACGTACGACCTGGTCGGATTTACGCGGGTCAACACCGAGGTTAACAGCGATGTCGTAGGACTCTACGAACTTGGCAGCCGGCAGCGAAGCCAGCAGAGTGGCCGCTTCTTCGAAGTTGTAGGCCTTGCCTGCTTCGATTTTCTCGGCGATTGCCTTTTGACGCTTGGTCAGCTTAGCCATTACACACCCTCCACGTTCAGGCCCATGCTGCGGGCAGAGCCAGCGATGGTGCGTACAGCAGCGTCCAGGTCAGCAGAAGTCAGATCGGCCTGTTTGGTCTTGGCGATCTCTTCCAGCTGAGCACGGGTCACGGTACCGACTTTAACGGTGTTCGGGCGAGCCGAACCACTGGTCAGGCCAGCAGCTTTCTTCAGCAGGACCGAGGCAGGGGTGCTCTTGGTCTCGAAGGTGAAGCTACGGTCGCTGTAGACAGTGATGATCACAGGCGTCGGCAGGCCGGCTTCTTGACCCTGGGTACGGGCGTTGAAGGCCTTGCAGAATTCCATGATGTTCACACCGTGTTGACCCAGTGCTGGACCAACGGGTGGGCTTGGGTTGGCCTGGCCGGCCTTAACTTGCAGCTTGATGTAAGCCTGAATCTTCTTAGCCATGAGCTACTCCAAAATCGGGTACGAACGCCTGATGGCTCCCCGGATGACTTGCGTTTTATCCCAGTGACGACAAAACCCCGCAGCACACAGGGCTGCGGGGTATGGGATGCTTCGTCCGCCTAGACCTTTTCGACCTGGCTGAACTCGAGCTCCACAGGCGTGGAGCGACCGAAAATGAGCACTGCAACCTGCAGGCGGCTCTTTTCGTAGTTAACCTCTTCGACACTGCCATTGAAGTCTGCGAACGGACCATCAACGACACGCACCACTTCACCTGGCTCGAACAGCGTCTTCGGCTTGGGCTTGTCACTGCCGTCGGCAACGCGACGCAGGATGGCCTCGGCCTCTTTATCGGTGATAGGCGCAGGCTTGTCTGCAGTACCACCAATGAAACCCATTACACGAGGAGTGTCCTTGACCAAGTGCCAAGTCCCTTCGTTCATCTCCATCTGGACCAGTACATAGCCAGGGAAGAATTTGCGCTCACTCTTGCGCTTCTGGCCGTTGCGCATTTCGACGACTTCTTCGGTCGGAACCAGGATCTCGCCGAAACCGTCTTCCATGCCAGCCAGCTTGACACGCTCAACCAGGGAGCGCATCACATGCTTCTCGTAACCCGAGTAAGCATGAACAACATACCAACGCTTAGCCACGGGACACCTTTAGCCAACGATCAAGGAGACCGCCCAACCGAGCAGGGAATCGAGCCCCCACAACAGCAGTGCCATAACCAGCACGACAGCCACGACAATCAACGTGGTCTGGGTGGTTTCCTGGCGGGTCGGCCATACGACTTTACGAATCTCGGCACGTGCTTCCTTTGCCAGCGCGAAGAACGACTTACCCTTCACTGTTTGCAAGGCAACGAAGCCTGCAGCAGCAGCAAGAACAAGAAGCGCGAGGACACGGTACAGGATTGGCGCCGCAGAGTAATACTGATTACCCACCACACCAACTACCACCAAAGCCACTACAGCCAGCCACTTGAACAGATCAAAACGCGATTCTTGGGCTTCAGTTTTGGGGGTCATCGAGGAGGATCCTGTAATAAGAAAGCCATCACACCGAGGTGAAATGGCAGGTCAGGAGGGAATCGAACCCCCAACCTACGGTTTTGGAGACCGTCGCTCTGCCAATTGAGCTACTGACCTGTAACGCTGTATCAGGCCGGCTATTATACCGGCCTAATCAAGTAAATCAACTACTTATTCAATGATTTTCGCTACGACACCGGCGCCGACGGTACGACCGCCTTCACGGATAGCGAAGCGCAGACCGTCTTCCATTGCGATGGTTTTGATCAGGGTAACAGTCATCTGAATGTTGTCACCTGGCATTACCATTTCAACGCCTTCCGGCAGTTCGCAGTTACCGGTCACGTCAGTGGTACGGAAGTAGAACTGAGGACGGTAGCCTTTGAAGAACGGCGTGTGACGGCCGCCTTCTTCCTTCGACAGGACGTAGACTTCTGCGGTGAACTTGGTGTGCGGCTTGACCGAACCTGGCTTGACCAGAACCTGGCCACGCTCAACGTCGTCACGCTTGGTACCACGCAGCAGAACGCCGCAGTTCTCGCCAGCACGGCCTTCGTCCAGCAGCTTGCGGAACATCTCAACACCGGTGCAGGTGGTGGTGGTGGTGTCACGCAGACCAACGATTTCCAGCGGATCCTGAACGCGGACGATACCACGCTCGATACGGCCAGTTACAACGGTACCACGGCCCGAGATCGAGAATACGTCTTCGATCGGCATCAGGAATGGCTGGTCGATGGCACGAACGGGCTCAGGAATGTAGCTGTCCAGAGTTTCTACCAGCTTCTTGACAGCGGTAGTGCCCATTTCGTTGTCGTCTTTGCCTTCCAGCGCCATACGAGCCGAACCGATGATGATCGGGGTGTCGTCGCCTGGGAAGTCGTAGGTGGACAGCAGGTCGCGAACTTCCATCTCGACCAGTTCCAGCAGCTCAGCGTCGTCTACCAGGTCAGCCTTGTTCAGGAAGACCACGATGTACGGAACGCCAACCTGACGGGACAGCAGGATGTGCTCACGGGTTTGTGGCATCGGACCATCGGCGGCCGAGCAAACCAGGATCGCGCCGTCCATCTGGGCAGCACCGGTGATCATGTTCTTCACGTAGTCAGCGTGACCTGGGCAGTCAACGTGAGCGTAGTGACGAATGGTCGAGTTGTACTCAACGTGAGCGGTGTTGATGGTGATACCGCGCGCTTTTTCTTCTGGAGCCGAGTCGATCTTGTCGAACTCAACGACTGCCGAACCGAAGACTTCGGAGCAGACGCGAGTCAGAGCTGCGGTCAGAGTGGTCTTACCGTGGTCAACGTGGCCGATAGTGCCGACGTTAACGTGGGGAAGGGAACGATCAAACTTTTCCTTAGCCATCGATACAATCCTCCGCAGAAGAAATAGTCTTGCGCTGATAAAACAAAGGCAGATATTTTCATATCTGCCTTGTTTATATGGAGCTCTTGAGCGGACTTGAACCGCTGACCTCACCCTTACCAAGGGTGTGCTCTACCAACTGAGCTACAAGAGCGAAACACGTTGTGCAAAATCCAGCAAACTTGGAGCGGGTAGCGGGAATCGAACCCGCATCATCAGCTTGGAAGGCTGAGGTTCTACCACTAAACTATACCCGCGGAGCTTACGGCTCTCGCTAAAACTGGTGGAGGGAGAAGGATTCGAACCTTCGAAGCTCTCGCAACGGATTTACAGTCCGTCCCCTTTGGCCGCTCGGGAATCCCTCCAGATGTGGCCGGCATTCTATTTGTCTGCCGCCTCAGTGTCAAGCGATTTTTCAAATTTTTTCAATCAAATCTGAAACTTAGCTACTTTGACACCGCTTCCAGTTCTGCCACCTGAGTGGTGTTCCCTGCGAAGCGGGCGCCATTCTATCAAGCTATTCACCAGTTGCAATACCCTGGCAGAAAATAATTTTATGTTTTAAGTCTTTGAAATCATTGGAAAGAGCCGCCAGGGCTGCTGTGTCCAGTAAACGCTCGCTGTCGGGCTCCACCTTCAGCCAGCGCCCTTCCGCACCTGGCAGCTGTGCTACTACCGGAAGCGTTGCTATGTCCAGGCTCGTCAACCTTTGCCGCAGAGCATCGATCTGCTCCTGGCCCATGGCGCCACCCACAATCAGGCACTCGTCGCGACGCCTGGGGGATGCCGCCACACCCGCCTCGCGCACCAGGCGTATTTCCTGCTGGCTGCCTTTATACAAAGACAGAGGCGCAACCTCTTTTACCCTCAACGGCGCGCCTTGCTGATGCCACACGTAATAAAAGGCATTGAGTACCAGCAATAGCAAAAATAACCAGCGCATAGGGCACCTCAGTTCAATGGGCAGGCCATCGCCAAACCGACGAAGACCAGATCAGGCACCACCCGAGCCTGTGGCAGCGTATCCTTCAGCAACGGCGCATCACCGCCCGTAAGGAAGACCGTAAAGTCACTCCCCCAAAGGGCATGCGCCTGCTCGATCTGCGTCTGTGCAAAGCCCTGCAGCATCAGCACGCAGCCACGTTCTACCGCCTCAACCGTGGACCGGCCTGGCAACAAGGTGGCCAATGCGCGCTCAGCGGAGGCATCATCGTAACGGATGCGCCGTGTATGGGTGCGCAGCTGCCCACGCATCAAAGGCATACCAGGGCAAATGTAGCCTCCCAGGTGTTCACCGTCTGCGGCCACATAATCCGCTTTTGCTGCTGTGCCCAGGTCTATTACCAGGCACGCGCCACGTGCAAGGTGGTAGGCGCCCAGGGCAGCCAGCCAGCGATCCATACCCAAGCGCTGGTAGTCGTCATAGCCATTTCGCACACCGGCCATTTCCCGGGCAGAACGCGCTACATGCGACTGCACTGAAAACACCTGCGCAATCAGTGTGCACAGAGCTTCGGTCTCTTCTTCACTTCTGACGCTGACAATTCGGCAGCCTGTCAAACGCACCGCAGGCAGGGCAACCACCCCATCCACAAGCGCCTGGTCAGACTCAACGATTCCACCTGCGACAATCATGGCATCGAGGCTATGGATCACCCGCCACTTGATGAAGCTATTGCCGCAATCGAGTTCAAGAATCATCACGTAACCTCAAACTCAGCTCACCGCCACTGAAGCTTTTCTCAACGCCGTCCACAACAAGGCGCAAACCGCCTTGCCCATCGACGCCCAGTACCAAGCCGTCAATACGCGTGGTGCCTGCTATCAGTGACACGTTACGCCCTTGCCACAGATGCGCCTGCTCCCATTCCTCTTGAAACGCCGCAAAGCCATAGCGGCGATGACGGGCAAGTTCGTGCTGCAATTGTTGACTGAGCGAGGCGACCAGGTGGTTGCGATCAATCACCGCCCCCACCTCACGGCGCATGGATGTCCATTGCTGATCTACCTGCGCGTTGACCTGCATGTTTACATTGATGCCGATACCCAGCACCACATGACAAACATCGGCAGGGTCGCCTACCAGCTCGAGGAGGATGCCGGTGATCTTCTGGCCATTGACCAGAACGTCGTTAGGCCACTTCAGGCCTACAGCATTCACGCCAAACGCTTGCAGGGTGCGCATAACGGCCAAGCCAACAACCAGGCTCAAGCCCTCAAGCTGGCGCATACCGCCGTCTACTCGCAAGACCAGGCTGTAGTAAAGGTTCTCGGCGAAGGGGCTGACCCACTCTCGGCCACGCCGCCCACGGCCAGCACTCTGGCGCTCCGCCAACACCACGAAAGGCGCCTGCTGCCCTTGTGCTGCCAGGCGCAAACCCTCTGCATTTGTAGAGTCGATGAATTCATGAATGAAGACGGGCCACGGGTCTTGCGTGGCAAAGCCGGCTATAGCCTTTGCGTCGAGCATTGCCAAGGGCGCAGCTAACTGGTAGCCACGGCCACGGACCTTGTGAATGGTGAGGTTAAGTTCGCTCTCAAGGTGTTGCAGCTGTTTCCATACCGCACTGCGACTCACCCCGAGGGCTGCCCCGAGAGCTTCTCCGGAATGGAATCGGCCATCCTTGAGGAGGTTCAACAACTTCAGCATGCCAGTCTCAACGTTGGATAAGGCAGGCATGATAGCCATGGGTCGTGGGCTTGCATAGGAAAAGGGGCGTTCCGGTGATGCCCTGCCCTCAGCGGGACAAGGGCTGGCGCAAGCTCTGGGCGAATTTTTATCGCACAAAGACAAAACCCCTACCTGCCTGCGCAGATAGGGGTTTTGCGAAATG